>JAPPHP010000109.1:3087-9321 GCA_028821035.1 Gammaproteobacteria bacterium
CTGGACGGCCTGGGGCGCGATGGTGCCCGGCTTCGTGCGGGGGCTCGAGGTCTGCCACGAGGCGTGGGGCAAGCTGCCCTGGAAGGACCTCTTCGAACCGGCCATCGTCTTCGCGCGCGAGGGCTTCGTCATCGACCACATGCTGTGGGGCTACGCCAAGGCGACCCGCAAGATGATCGGCCGCTTCCCCAATACCGGCCGCGACGCCTGGTTCCGAAACGGCTACATGCTCGGCGTCGGCGACATGCTCAGGCAGCCGGCGAGCGCGGCGACGCTCGAGGCGTTGCGCGACGAAGGGCCGGACTACTTCTACACGGGGCCGTTCGCCCGGGAACTGGCGGCGGAAGTCCAGCGCCGTGGCGGCGGCATCACCTACGACGACCTCGAGAACTTCGACCAGGCGTTGGTGTCGCCGCCCTGGAAGCCCGGCGAAGCGGGCGGCACGCCATATCGCGGGTTCGAGGTGCCACCGGTTTCCGGGGCGCTGTTCCAGCTCGGTCTGCGCGTCTACGAGGCCGCGGACTTGGGAAGCATGGGCCGCCCGACGGAATCCGTCGAGGCGCTCCACACCCAGGTGCGTCTCGCCCAGGAGCTCTGGATTCGCGGCCGGGACATCACCCCGGAGAATCAGGCCGAGTGGGTTTCCGAAGCGCACGCCGCCGAGGTGCTCGAAACGATCCGCAACGGACCGCCGCGGCCGTTCCAGGGGTTCTCCGCAGCGACCTGCGCCCTGACGATCGTCGATGCGGCCGGCAACGTGGCGGCCGGGACCCATTCCAGTTCGTCGGAGCCGTTCGGCACGGGCGTCAACGTCGGCGGCGTCATCCTCAATCGCGCCACCTTCATCCGCAAGTTCACCGACATGCCGCAGGGGTTCTCGACCCAACTCTGGCTGTTCCGGGACGGTAAACCGGCGCTGGCCATGGCGACGCCGAGCCGTTCCCTCATGGAATGCCTGCTGCAGGGGGCGGCGAACGCCGTCGAGTACGAAATGTCCCTGACGGACACCGTGTCCGCGCCGCGGTTCGGTCATCCGCATCCGGGCATGACCGCCATCGAGATCGAAGGGGACTTCAGCGAGGAGGTGCTGACCGGCCTGGCCGCAAAGGGGCACGATCTCTACCGCGTCTCCCCGAAGGACATCAACATGGGGAGCATCCACGGCGTACGCCTGGCCGACGGCATGATCGAGGGGGTTGCGGATCCGCGGCGGCGGGGTCTCGCCAAGGGCGCCTGAACCACATCGTACTGTCGCATCAAGCCAACGCCACCGCGACATCGGTCACCGGGAAGTCCTTTCCTTTGAACAGCAAGGGCTGGCCCAGGGTCCTCGCCAGGGCGTAGGCGAAACAATCGCCGAAGTTCAGGCTGGCCGGGTGGCGCCGCTTGCCGTAGGCGCGGAAGGCACCTCGGGCAGCGTGCGCCTGGTCGGCGTCAACCGGGACAAGATCGATGCGTGCCTTCGCGATGTACAGATCCAGGTCACGCAGCCCATCGGGCCCCTAGCGGGCGTCGATCACCATCGACGCCTCGACGAACGAGACGACGGACAGGGCGCGGGTGTCGGCCGCTTCGATCGCTTCGGTGAAGGGCCTTCCCTCCGGCTCGTTCTGGAGGATCGCGATCAACGCCGAGGTGTCCATCACCATCAGCTCGGTACACCGCGTTCGTCGTAGCAGAGAATGTCATCGGCGCTGCGGTCATCCAGGACCGGAAGCGACGCGCAGTGCAGCGCGATCTCGTGAAGCTCCTCGACGAGGTTCCGACCGGGGCGCCGGCTGCGAACCTTGGCCAGGCGATCTTCCAACGCCCGGGTGACCGCCTCGGTCTTGGTCTCGCCAGTAAGGCTGGCCAGCGTGGCGGCGAGCTCCTCCGTGGTTCGGTTCCTGATGTTCAGCGCCATGGGAGTTCATTGCGTCTACACAAGTGCATACATCGTAACAAGGGGCGCACCCCATCCTAACGTCCTGTCGCGCCTGGAGCGGCTCAGTATGCGAACGCTTGCCCGTTCGTGTACGGATGCGCAGCGGCCATCAGCTCGCCGGTCTCCGGGTCCCGGCTGATCCCGGTCCAGAGCCCCTGGGTGTAACGGCGCTTCTCGGCGGGCAACTGTTCCACCGGCAGGCCGCTGGCCTCGAGCACGGCATCGTCGAATTCCCCGGTCATGACCCGGACCACCCACATGGGCACGGCTTCGGCGGACGACGCACCGAGGACGGGCCTCGGCAGGAAGAATGCCGGCGCGTCCACCGCCTCCTTGACGTTCATCCCGAAGTGAACCGTGCTGAACAGCGACTGGAACGTCTGCTGGTGCAGGCCCGTGGCCATGGAGGCGAACGCGACGGCCGGGCGCCCATTCCGGGTGAGGATGCCCACCTCGATCGGATCCGCCACCCGCCCGCCGGGCCCGGCCGCCGCCACGGCGGCCTTCTGGTTGACCGCGGGATCGCCGATGGAAATCCCGTCGACGATGATGCCGGTGGCGCCCCACACCACGCAGTTGATGGAGTGGGTGACGGCGGTCATGTTGCCCCATTGGTCGACGGCGACCACGGTGTCCGAATGGGAGGGCGGCGCTGCCGCGTACTGCGCCGGCATCGCGCCCTCCTCCATGCGCGACCACAGGGCGTCCGCCGTCTCCGGCCGGATGCGGCTCGCGTGGCTGAGGTCGAGCCCCGGGTAGAGTAGTTCGCGGGTTTCCGCCGGCAGCATCGACAAGACCATGTTGAAGGTCAGGTTCGATGCCCGCCGCAGGGATTCGCCGTTGGTGGACCAATGGCCCAGGGACCGGATGCCGGCCGCCTCGCCGAGATGCAGTGCCTCGATCATGTTCACGCCGCCGAAGGACGGCAGACCGTTCGCGTGAATCCGGTAGTCCCCCACGTCCGCCTCCAGCGCCGGGACCCACATCACCTCGTAGGCCGCCAGGTCCTCGAGCGACATGCTGCCGCCGTCCGCCTGCACCGCCGCCACCGCCCGCTCCGCCCACGGGCCGGTGTACATGTAATCGGCGCCCTGTTCGGCGATCGCCTTCAGGCTGCCTGCGAGTGCGGGCTGACGGAACGGTTGCCCTTCCTCGATCCACGCGCCGTCCGCGTTCGTGAACAGGGCCTTCGATTCCGGTAGCCGCGACAGCGTGTGCTTGCGCGGCTCGAGGAAGCTGACCAGCCGCGTGCTGAAAGGGATCCCCGCTTCGGCGATATGGATCGCCGGCGCGAACAGGTGTTCGAAGTCCAACTTGCCGTAGCGGCCGTGCGCCGCCTCCACGGCCTTCATGAAGCCGCCCACCAGCGCGGTGCGGCCGCTCGGTTCGTCGGAGCCGTACATCTCCTCTTCCGAACCCATGCCGATCGTGCCGGGAATCGACATCGGGTCGTCCTCGCCGAGCACCGCGTTCCAGCCCGCGTTGAGCGAGACGATCTCGTCGGCGGCGGCGTCGTAGTGCACCATCGTGATGATGCCGAAGTAGCTGATCACCGCCCCGGCGCCGAGGGCCACCTGCGTTAACGCCGTGGTCATGGCCGCATCGACCGACGACCCGCCCTGGCGCAACGCTTCGAGTCCCGCCCGCTGGGCGAGGGCGTGGTAACTGCCCGTGACCGCGCCCTGCCTGCCCTCGACCAGGGGGTTGCCAGGGAACGCGACATCCTCGAGCGCGAGGTACTTCTCCCATTCGCCGGCGGGCCAGCCGCCGGGAGACAGATCGACCGCAGGCGCTTCGGCCTGTCCTCCGGCCGCCGCTTCAGGCGTTTTCGTTTCCTCGGCACAACCGGCGGCCAACCCTGCGAACAGCAGGGCGAGGGCGACGCCCGCGACCGAACGCCTCATCCGCACACCTCGCCGAATATCCGCAGGAAGTTCTCGCCGAGGATGCCCCGCACGGCCTCGTCCGGATATCCCCGCGCGACGAGGCCCCGGGTGAAGTTGACGAAGTCCCGCGCATCGTCGTAGCCGACGAGGTTCTGGCGGATGGTGATGCCGTGTTCGGCACGGAATCCGAGCTCCTCGGTGTTCTGGCCAATGGTCTCTTCGGCGATCCCGTGGCTGAGCATGAACGGCCAGTCCGTGCCGATGCCGACGTGCTCCCAGCCCACCACGCCCACGATGTAGTCGATGTGATCGAGCATGACGTCCACGGTCGCCTTCGCCTCCGGCGGCGCCAGGAAGAAGGGCACGGCGTAGACACCGATCAGTCCGCCGGTGTCCGCGATCGCCTTGAGCTCCTCGTCCGACTTGGCCCGGTCGTGCATGTAGACGCCCTCGGCGCTCGTGTGGTTGGCCGTGACGGGCGCCTTCGAGAACGCGCAGGCGTCGAGGGTCGTCTGCCGGCTGCAGTGGGAGGTGTCGACGATTAGCCCGATGTCGTTCATCTTCTCGACGACTTCGACGCCGTAGTTGCTGAGGCCCGCATTGGTGCGGTCGGTGCAGCCGGAGCCGACGAAGTCCTGCCGGTTGTAGGTGAGCATGACGGAGCGCGTGCCGAGCGCCTTGGCCCGGTCGAACTGCCCGAGGTCCCGGGGCAAACCTTCGAGGCCCGGTTGGGCAAAACCGTAGGTGACGTAGTCACCCGCCTCGTGCGCGGCGCGGAAGTCCGCCACCGTGCCGGCGAAGTCCATCCAAGGCACGGACTGGACCTGTTCGTTCAGCCGCTCGAGCGGTTCCAGCGAACGCTCGCTGACGCCGCCCATGGCGAAGCTGGCGGCGCTGTGGCCCTTGCAGAAGACCTGCAGCGCGTCGGACGCCCCCTCCGCGGTGAGCGCGTACGGCAACTCCATGCCCTCGAGGAAGCGCTGCCAGGGATTCATCGACGGCGGCAGGCGCTCCTCGACGACGTCGCCGGGCAGCCGATCGTAGAGCGCCGGTCCTCCCGGCCCCATGCTGCACATGTCGATGCTGATGCTGGTCCGGTGCAACTCGGCGGCGCGCTGCTCCTGCTCGGTACCCAAACCCAACTCGTAGTCTCCAGGCACGTCGGCTCTCCTCAGGCTGGAACTTTCGAATACGCCGGCCGAACGCCGACGGTTACAGACGCGCCTGGCGCAGTTCCGCCAGGACGCTCGATATGTACTTCTCCACCATGCTCACGGAGACGCCCATGCGGCCGGCGATGTCCGCGTAGGAGCACCCTTCGACCCGATGGCACAGGAACGCGCGCGCGGCCTTGTCGCTGACCTGGCCCAGGGCCCGGTCCAGTTCCTCGAGCTGCTCGATCTGTTCCGTCCAGAGCGACGGGTCGTGTTCTTCGGCGTCCTTGAGATCGCCGAACCCGTCGAGGGAATCCGTCTGGTCGAGCCGCCGTGCCGCACGGCGACGCCAGCGGTCACGGAGCAGGTTCGCCGCCGCGGAGAACAGGAATCCCTTGCAGTTCGTGGGCGGGGCCCGGTCCACCTGGCGAATCAGCCGAACGTACAGTTCCTGCAGCAGGTCCTCCGCCTCCGACTCGCTGACGGTGCGCTGAAAGAACGTGCGCAACTGGCGGCTGTAGGCGGCATAGCTGTCGGACACGTAGTCGTTGCGTCGCGACGAGGGGTTTGCCCCTCGCAGAGAAACGGCGGTAGCAAGGCTGTGCACAATGCCCTCCCCCCAATGAGCTCTGTGACTCCCTAAACATACGGCAATGTATGGAAACAGTACAGTGCTGTATGGAAGGCACGAATCGCCCGTCCAAAAGCTGCGGAAACGAAAGGGCGTTGCGTCTAGCAGGGAGTGCTGGACGGCTCTTGGCTGGGGCTGGAGGCAGCGCCGCCAGGGCGATGGCTTCGGTGGCGCCAAGCGGAGTGCCGCCAAGTCGGAGGGTGACGCATGGGACAGGGCGACTTGAGCAGCCGCGACCGACGGCTGGGCATCGGCGAGCCCATCACGCGGCGGGACTTCATCGGTTCGACGCTGGTCGGCGCCGGCGCGACCCTGCTGTCGGGTTGCGCCCCGCTCGCCACGACCCCGCAAGCCGTGCAGACCGCGCGACTCCACCCCTGGGACGGCTACGGCGGCGTCGGCGATTACGCCACCAGCAACGGCAACACGCAGGCCGTCATGGATGCGGCGCACGTGCTGCGCGACGGCGGCCAGGCCGGCGCCCTCGCCGCGGCTTCACCAACCGGCGAGACGTTCGACCTCGTCGTCGTGGGCGGCGGGTTCGCGGGCCTCGCCGCCGCCTTCCAGTTCCACGCCGGGATTGGCGGCAAAACCTGCCTGGTTCTGGACAACCACCCGGTGTTCGGCGGCGAGGCGAAG
>JAPPHP010000472.1 GCA_028821035.1 Gammaproteobacteria bacterium
TTTAGCGGGTTCCGGGCCCCGCGCCGCTAGTGGGGGGGGATCCGCGTCTGGGGGGGGGGGGGGGTTGTTGTGGGGGCCCCCCCCCCGCGCGCTCCCCGGCTGAGGGCTCCGGCGCTTGCGTTCACTCCGGCGCCCGGACGCCGTCCACCACGTCCGCGATCAGCGCATCGACCGTCACGCCGTCGGATTCCGCGAGGTAGTTCCGCTGTAGCCGGTGCCGCAGCACGGCCGGCACGAGCGCCCGTATGTCCGCGGCGGTGACGTGGTAGCGGCCCGCGAGCAGTGCCCGCGCGCGGGCGCCCATGGTGAGGAAGATGGCCGCGCGCACGCTCGCGCCGTAGCCGAGGTAGGCACGCACGCGCTCGCCGGACGACGCATCGTCCGGTCGCGTGGCGCGCACGACGTCGACGGCGTAGCGGGTCACCGCGTCGGCCACCGGGACCTCTCGAACCAGGCGCTGGAAGTCGAGCAGCGCGTCCGCGTCGGTACAGGGGGTGACATCCTCGTCCACGACCCCGAGCACGTTGCGGTCCACCACGGCGACCTCCTCGCCGGCGTCGAGATAGTCCAGCACCACGTTGAACACGAACCGGTCGAGCTGCGCCTCCGGGAGCGGATAGGTCCCTTCGAGCTCGATCGGGTTCTGCGTCGCGAGCACCACGAACGGCCGCGCAAGCGGGTACGTCCTTCCCCGGGCCGTCACGCTCGCCTCCTGCATCGCCTCGAGCAGCGCCGACTGGGTCTTGGGCGGCGTGCGGTTGATCTCGTCGGCGAGCAGCACGTTGGTGAATACGGGTCCGGCCTCGAAGCGCCAGCGGCGCTCACCGGAAGCGGGGTCCTCGTCGAGGATGTCGGTGCCCGTCACGTCCGCGGGCATCAGGTCCGGCGTGAACTGGATGCGCTTGAAGTCGAGCCCGAGCGCCTGCGCGAGTCCCCGGACCATCAGCGTCTTCGCCGTGCCGGGCAACCCCGTGATCAGGCAGTGCCCGCCGATCAGCACGGTGATGAGCAACTGTTCGATCACGGCGTCCTGGCCGACGATGACCCGTCCGAGTCCACCACGGATGCGTTCCATCGTCTCGCGGAACGCCTGTACGTCGCCCTCGGTGCGGGCGATCTCGTCGTCCGTCTCTCCGAGTACGCCCGGGGCGGCGGTGGTGGTGTCGTTCATCCTTCCATCTCGAGCAGGAGCGCCAGGGCGTCGCCGAAACGCGGCGCGATCTCCAGCGCGTATAGCACATGCCGCCGCGCCGCCGCGAGCCGGTCCGCGCCGTGGTACGCGCGCGCGAGCCGATAGTGCGCGTCCGCCCGGTCGTGGGGGCGCAGCGCGAGATGGGCCTGGTACTCGAGGATCGCGTCCTCGTACTGGCCCGCCTCCACGAGGAAGTCGCCCAACCGGCGACGCTCCTCCGGGACCAGGGGCGCCACCAGCGCCAGGGAGCGTTGCACGGGCAGGGCCTCGGCCGGCCGGTCTCCCGACTCCAGCCACTCGACGAGGCGCCGCAACGTCCCCGGGGCTCGGCCACCGCGGCGCCAGTACTCGGTCAGCGCCGCCGTCGCCTCCGCCATCCGACCAGCGCCGGCCTGCGCCTGCGCCAGCAGCGGCCACGCGCTCGCGGGCCCGACGTACTCCGGGTAGTTCTTCGTCGCGGCACGCGCCGCTTCGACGGCGGCCGACCAGTCCTCCTCCTTCAGTTGGCGTTGCGCCGCCTGCACGTTCGCGCGGAACCGGTCGGGATCGACATCGCCGAAACGCGCATCCAGGTGGGCCTCGAACCCTGCGTCCAGTTCCGCCGGCGCCAACTCCAGTCCCCGCCCGATGGCGTCCGCCGTGTCCTCGCCGTCCGCGTAGGCTGCCAGCACGCGCGCCAACGCCCCGACGCCCCAGGTGTCTTCCATGTACTCGCAGAGCAGACCCGCCTGCACGTAAGAAAGCGCAACCCGGCCCGGCGAGTCCGGCTGCATGAATCCCCCGTCGAGTCGCTCCACCGGGAGCAGCCGCCCGGCCTGCGCCGCCTCGACGAACTCGAGCGGCACGGAACGGCTCCGGCTCGGGCCCGTGCGCCATTCCTCGAGCACCGAGACGCCCTCGCTGAACCAGCGCGAGACCAGGTTGTCCGTGGCGTTCAGCGTGACCACGTGGGCGAGTTCGTGCCACAGGGCGCTCGCCCAGTCGAAGCCGTCGTCGATGCCGCGCGCCGACGGGCTGTCCATGGCGATCACGTCCCCGAAGGTCGCGCCGAGGATGCCGATGCCCGGCAACCCGGAGGTGCGCACGGCGAAATCGTCGTGGTGCGGGTAGAGCTCGATGATCACCGGTTCTTCCACGACGTGGCCGTACCTGGCGCCCATGCTGGGGATCGCTTCGTCGACCAGCCGGCGCACGTATCCCTCGAGCGCCCCTGTTTCCTCCTGGTGCGTGCGCAGGACCAGGCGCGGGTCCTCGGTGAGATCGAACCGGTGCAGGCTGTCCAGCATACGCAGCGTGTTCACCACCTCGGAGTCGTAGGGGTCGCCCTCGAACGAGCGGGCGAGATGTCGCTGCGCCTCGTCGAAACGGTTGACCCGCAGCAGGTTGATCCCGAGGGCGGCATGGGCGCTGTAGAGGCGGGGATCCACCTCCACCGCGCGTTCGAGCAGGGCGACCGCTTCCTCGTAGCGGCGCGTGATGACGTAGAAGTGCGCGACGGTCTCGAAGACGGCGCCATGATGCGGGCTCTCGTGCAGCGCCCGCCCGGTCCACTCGCTCGGCACGTCGCCTTCCAGGTGGTCGGCGGCCGCGAGCAGCGCCATCGCCCCGAGCCGCGCGCCCGGATCGTCCGCCTCGACGACCGGCAGCACCAGTTCCCGCCCGGTAGCCACATCCCCCACCGTGAGCGCCCCGCGTGCCAGCACGAAACGCGCGCCCGGGTGGTCGGGGGCGCGCTCGAGCACGGAGTTCGCGATGGCGCGTGCCCGGGCGTCGAACCGGTCCGCCGCCACCTCGGCCAGGCCGACCTGCGCGTCGACGTGCGCGCCATCGAGTTCGAGCGCCTCCTGGAAGAGGACTTCCGCGTCGGCATCCTGGTGCGCCTCCAGGTAGAGCAGGCCCCACCGCACGCGCACGTCCGCGTCCTTCGGCGCCGCTGCCGCCGCCGCGCGAAAGGCGCGGTTGGCTGCCTTCCAGTCACCCAGACCCCAGAGCGCCTCCGCCTGTATCGCGGGCGAAGGGTCGAGCAGCAGGCCGCGGTAGCACTCCGTCGCGGCCTGCCTGTCCGTGTAGCCAAGCCGGCGGCAGTCCTCCGGGGTCGAGGCGGCATGCACGCCTGTCGTGACGGCCAGTCCGATGGCCACCCCGGGTAACCACAGCAACGGTCGACTAAGGGCCATCGCCCAGTTCCCGCTCGATCACGGCGAGTTCGAGCAGCAGTTCCCGCAACCGGGCGAAGTAGGCGTCGATCTCCATCGAGTCCTTCTCGTCGCGCAGGCCGGCGATCGCCTCCTCGATCTCGGAGCGCCGGGCGGCGAGCCGGCGCGAGTCGGCGTCCGGCAGGCGTTCGGGTTCGAGCCGGGACACGAGGATCGCGGACTCCGGTCCCTCCATGCGCGCATGCTCGGTAGCCATCAGGCCCCGCGCCTCGAAGTGGCGCTCCACCGCCGCGCTGGTGAACCGGAACGCTTCCGTCGCCCCCACGGCGCCGTCCTTGTTCGTGTCCGCCGACGGGGCGCGCAGCGCCTCGAGCCAGTAGTCGCCGAACACGACGGCGCTCTGCTCCGTGCCACTCTTCGTCGCCGCGATCACCGTTCGCCCCTCCCGCCGCAGCGGTTCCGCCAGCGCCCCGCTCGCACTGGTGGCGACGACCACGAGTTGACGCCCAGGGCGTAGCGCGCCCAGCCACTCCGACAGTTCCTCGTCCGTAGGATCCCGGCCCGGCACGTTGAAGCGAAACGTCTCCCCATCGTACGTGCCGTGGCCGAAGAGGTGCACGACCGCGACATCCTCCTCCGCGGAGACCCGTGCGAGTTCAGCCAAGGCACCCCGAATGGCCTCGCGGGTCGCGCCGGCGCCGGTCAGCAGCGTGACCTCGGCGCCTGTACCGCGCGCGCTCTGTGCCGCCGACTCCGCGATGGCCGCGAACGCCTCCGCGTACTGCGTCTCGCCCCCGAGACCGGACACGATCACGGTGCGCGTCGCCGCCGACGCCGGCAGGACGGCCGCGAGCACCAGCGGGAGCCATGCCGCCTGGCGGAGGGCCCGGCTCATATGCTTCCCCACCATCGGCGCAGCCCCCACTCCAGGCACTTCAGCAGCACGATGAGCACGTAGAAGAAAGGCGCGTCCCAGAGCGGCAATGCACGACGTTCCTGCACGCCGGCGCCTTCCAGCGCGACCGTCCGCGCGATCCCGGCGACATTGCCGGGCTCCCAGTAGCGGCCGCCCGTCGCCTCGGCGATGCGTTCGAGGAAAGGCCGATTGAGCGTCGCGCCGAAGTACTCGACATCGTCCCCGCCCACCCGGGCGAAGCGCGTCGCCAGGTGCTCGCCCTCGCCCGCGCGCGTCACGTCCACCCGGTAGACCCCGGGCACGCCGGGTCGCCACCGCGCCTCGAAGGCGCCGCTCTCGGCGCCCGCGTCGAGCGTCCCCTCGAACGCCGCTCCGTCCGGCCCCGTGACCTTCGCGCGCACGTCCGCATCCGCTACCGGCTCGTAGCGCTCGTCCCGCAGGGCGAGGCGTACCGCGAGAGCATCGGGGCCACCCTCGACGGTGATCCGGTCCCGCTGCTGCGCCGCCTGCGCCAGGTGTCGCAGCAACTGTCTCCAGAAGAGCCCGTGCCGGGGATCGTCGGGCGGCGTGCGCATGCGCCAGCGCCACGTGGTCGCGGACGCGAGCACCGCCGCGCGGCCGAATCCGTACGGCTGTTCGACGAGCAGGGGCGCGACGGTTTCCTCCCCGACCCACTCGAGCAGCACGGTCGCCCCTGGCTTGGGCGGACCGAGCTCCTGGTAGTCCGCCAGTCTCGGCAGGCCCGCCCAGCCATCCGACTCGCCCGCCCCGAGCGCCGCGACCGGGGAGGCGCGTCCTTCCGCCGCGGGGCGCGCGGCCCCTTCCACGAACCGGTAGGTGGGCACGTCACCCCGTTCGAGCGTGACGGGGAGCGCCTTCCCGAGCGGCGCGACATCCCAGCCGCCGTCCGCCAGCGCGTCGCGGCCGGCCAGCGCGAGGAGCCCGCCGCCGCGTCGGCCGACAAAGGACTCGAGCCACGCATGCTGCTCGTCGTCCAGGGCCGCGGCGGGCAGGCTGCCGAGGACGACCACGTCGTACGCATAGAGCTCCGACAGTTCCTCCGGGAACCCTTCCGCGAGGTCCTCCGCGCCCGCGACGCCCTGGCGATAGGTCTTGCGCGGCGTGGTCCTGAGCCAGCTCACGATGTCCATCACGTCGTCTTCGGCCACCGCGCGGCGGAGGAACTTGTACTCCCAGCGGGGCTCTCCCTCGAGATGGAGGACGCGGTGCCGGTGTTCGGCCACCTCCAGCAACTGCCGGCGGATATCGTTGCGGGGCAGCGGATCTCCCGGTGGTGGCTCGATCTCGAACGTGAGTTCCCGCAGGCCCGGCCGGCCGCTCGGGACGGCGATATCCACGCTCGTGACGGCGCCTTCGGTTCGGAGCGCGACCGTCTTCGCCGCCAGCACCGCCTCGCCGTCGCGCACCCGCACGCGCACGTCGCCGGTCGTCGCGTGCCGCAGGGTGAGCCGCGCCGCCACTTCGCTGCCCGGGGGCACCGTTCGCGGCAGCTCCACCGTGGAGAGTTCCACGTCGCCGGCGTTCGCCTCCGGACCGATCCCCACGGTGTGCACGGGCACGCCGGCCGCGAGGAGCGTGCCGAGATCGTCGCCAGCGTCGGCGTTGGTCGCGCCATCGGTCACGACGATGACGGCGGCGAGCGCCTCGGTACTGAATGCCGTGGCGGCTTCGGTTAGCGACGTGAGCAGGCGCGTGCGGCCGCCGTCGGCCGCCAGTACGTCCAGCGACTCGATGCGACGCGCGCCTTCCGCGAATTGGAACAGGGCGACGCTGGATCGCTCCCCGACGCCCGGCACGATGTCGCGCTCGGCGATGCGCCGCGCGAGCGCGAGACGCGACTCTCCACCGCCCGCGTCCAGGGACATGCTCTCGGAGTCGTCGATCAGCACCGCGACGGTGTTCGCCCCGGGCTTGAGCTGGCGTACCACGAGGGTCGGCTCCGCGAGCAGCGCCAGGATCACCCCGAGCGTCGCCGCCTGGAAGCCGAAGACGACAAGGCGCCGGGACACAGGCCAACGTGCGAGGCGGCCCCCCATACGGGCCAGACGCAACAGGCTCGCCGCAAGCAGGGCGACCGCCACGGCGCCGATGAGGATCCACCACGCCGGCGTCAGGTCGGTGGCGAACGTGAACTCCGCCTCGCGGTAGACGTCCAGGGGATACTTGAGAAGCCACTCGAGCATATCCGCCGCTCCGGGCCGTGGCGTGCTACGCGGTCTAGGGGGCAGCGCCCACGCGACTTCGGTCCAGGTAGCCTTCGAAGTACTTCGAGAACGCGTCGGTCTCGCCGAGTTCGAGCATGTGGCCATACGCGCGCGGGTATTCGTCGGGGCCCCGACGACTGACCGGCTCGAGGCCGACGGAGGCCAGCCGCCGATGGCCGCGGCGTTCCCCGAGGAACTGGGCCAGGTCACAGACGAACGAGATGTCCGCGATGGTCAGCGCGTCGCCGGCCAGGTAGTCCGCTCGGGCGAGCGCACTCTCGACGCCGGCCAGGTAGAACTCGTACGCGGCCGCCATGCGCGCGTGGGTCGTGGCCGTCGGCTCCCGCAGTTCCAGCAGGTACACCTGGGCCTCCCGGGCGAACACGAGGTTGGCGTCGAGGAAGCTGTCTACGCGGGACGCTTCGTAGCCGTCACGACCATAGAGCGAACGGTTGTGCGCGCCCGCGCGCGCCACGGCGCGCAGGATGCTGTTCGACTCGAAGACGCCCACGTCCCCGCCCGGGGCGAACGCCGCCGGCACCGTTCCGAATGGGTGCGCGTCGAGGAAGGCATCGGTCTTGAAGAGCGTGCCCGAGAAGCCACGTCGGCCCGTCCGCGCGTGCGGACTGTCGGCGGTGCGCTCCGCGTCCGGCAACGGCCGGGCCTCGTAGTCCCAGAGCCAGTTGCCCAGGTTGGGCGGCTCGTCTCCGACCACCTCGACTTCGACACCGCAGAGGTCCGCGGCGATCAGCGCCTTCCAGACCCTCGGGTTGGGGAGATAGGAGAAGATCCTGAGGACGGGTGCGGTCATGGTGGATTCCAAAGTCGGGTTCCGTGATCGTACCCTGCCCGGTCAGTCCGGGCCGCCCCATTCCGGCACCTGCTGATCGTTCGACAGCCGCATGCGCTGCAGGGACATGGCGGTGAAGATGTCGTCGGGTTCCGCGCGACCGCCGAGCGCCGGTAAACGCGCACCCGCCTCGAGCCGGAAACGCTCGTCGAGGGCGCGCTGAGAGCAGTAGCCGAGTTCCCACCACTCCAGGATGCGGTCCCTGGCGCCTCGAAGCGTTCGGTCGTCGGGCAGCAGGTCGCCCTTCTCCCGCTGGTTCACCTGACGGGTGGCCGGCATGAGGTTCCAAAGGTCGTCGCAGGGCCATGCCGACCACGGAAAACAGTGGTCGATGTCGACGCTGCCCTTGCGCAGCCGCCTTCCCGTCCAGACGCAGTGCAAGTGAGATTCGCCTTCCAGCAGGACGTCGACCCGCTTCTTGGCGGTACGTCTATCCCGCTCGGGCTCGTACCACCGCATGGCGTCCCGGACAGCGCGCTCGTCCAGGGTGCGCGACTGCCCCTCGGCATAGCCGGCCGTCAGCCCGATCCATTCTTCCACGAGCGCCGGTTCGATCCAGACCCCGTAGCGCTGCATCGCACGCCACAGGTGCGCCGGCACATGCAGCGTCCCGAAGCTCCGGAAGTAGTCCCTGTCGAGCACCATCGCCCCCGGTTTCCTCGTGGTCCGCCGGTGCACCGGGAAGATCCGCGAACCGTCGGGCCAGGTCAGAAAGGTGGCGGGCATCCGGTCGATGGTGCTGCAGGCGTCCCGGAGCGCGCCGTGCAACATCGCGCCCTGGTCGCCCGAAACCCGCGCGCCCGGGCGCAGATCGAGCGCCGAGAGACCGCCCGCCAGCGCCCGCAGCGGTTGCTTTGCGAACCCGATGCGTCGGAAATCCCTGCTGTTGAGCGGGTTCTGGGGCAGGTGGGCCAAGAGAAGCGGAAGGTAGAGCCTGAGCCAGAACAGCGCGACGACCCCGAGCGGGATCTCCACGTGGCCGGCCTGCACCTCCACCGCGAAGCCCGGCGCACTGTGGGCGACACGACAGATCGCGCGGAGGAGGCCCAGCTTGTAGGTGGAGGATTTGTCGTCGTTCAGCACGATGCGCCGTACGAGGGGCAGCGCGCCCGTGCCATCGTCCGGCAGGCGCACGACGACCTGCAGCCACGAGAACTGCGGGCGCCCGAGCAGGTCCGGCACTTCCGAGACCGACTCCACGTAGGCGCCGTGCCGGCGGGCGAGCCGCTCGATCTCCCCGGCGTTCGCCTCGTGCATGTCCCGGCCCGGGTCTACGGGACCCTGCCGGAGCGTGAACGCGATCACGCCCTGGGGCTTCGTGAGTGTCACGAGCTTGCGGAATGCGCGCTCGCGGTGTCCCGGCGACACAAACATCCACACGGCGTTCAGCAGGATCAGGTCGAACGAGAGCCCCGCACGGAGGGTCTCGGAGAGTTCGGGAAGCCGGTCCGGGAGCAACTCGAATCCCCGGTCGGGATGCATCTGCTCGGCCTGCCAGCGCATGGCCCCGTTTGGCTCGACCGCTACCACCTCGTGACCGAGCCCGGCCAGCCACGCGGCGTCCCGGCCGCTGCCGGCCCCCACGTCCAGGACGCACCCGCGACCTTCTGGCAGAAGGTCCCGCAACCAGTCATTCAGCCGGTCGGCGTCGACGGCTTCATAGCGCGCCGCGGCCTCGGCTGCTGTCAGGCGGCTTGCGTTCTGCTCGTCGTCCTTCGACACGTCAGTGCGTCAACGCGTAGACGACCACGTTGATGCCGAGCCGGTAGGACTTGGTGGAGAAGTGCTCGAAGTACCACTCCCCGTATGCCTCCCGCTCCCAGCCATCGGCGATGTCCGTGTTGTGGGTCGCGATCGCCATCGGGCGACCTTCGTCGTCGAGATACGCGCGTATCTGCGGCACCTCCAGCGAACCCTGCGGGTACCGGTGGATCCAGGGCGGCT
>JAPPHP010000353.1 GCA_028821035.1 Gammaproteobacteria bacterium
GTCTCGCCTCCCAACCCGGCGCCGGGTCCCAGGCGACGACGTCGAGTCCGTGGGCAAGCGCTCGGGCCGCCCACCCGGCGCCGATGACGCCGGCGCCGATGACGCCGAGGACCTGGATTGGCTGCTGCATGGACCCCGTGCGAAACCGCGAACGTGCGTGCGGAGGCCGGTCGCGCCGCGCCGCGTCAGCCGCGCTTCACCAGGCCGAACTTCGCGCGCGCCTCGTCCGGACCGAGCACGCGGGCGCCCATCAACTCGACGATCTGGCGGGCCCGTTCGACCAGTTGCGCGTTCGTCGCGTAGACGCCGCGGCTGAGGTAGAGATTGTCCTCGAGGCCCACCCGAACGTGGCCTCCGAGCAGCACGGACTGTGCGGCGAACGGCATCTGGTCGCGGCTGATCGCGAACGCCGTGAAGTTGGCTCCCGGCGGCAACAGGTCCACCCAGGATTTCAGGACGCCGACCTCCGCCGGCGCGGCCCACGCGATGCCGAAGCAGAGCTGGAAGAGGGGCGGGTCGTCGATCAGGCCCTCTTCGATCATCTTCAGCGTGAAGCTCAACTGCCCGCTGTCGAAGATCTCGAGCTCCGGCTTCACGCCGAGTTCCTGGATGCGCTTCGCGCCCCGGCGCAGCATGTCGGGCGTCGACACGTAGACCAGGCTGCCCTCGCCGAAGTTGTACGAACCGCAGTCGAGGGAGCAGATCTCGGGCAGGAGTTCCTCCACGTGCGGCAGCCGCTCGAGCGCCCCGACCAGGTCCGTCTCCGCGCCGAACTCGGTCGGCGTCTCGTCCGGTCCGATGAACAGGTCGCCCCCCATTCCGGAGGTCAGGTTGATCACCACGTCCGTATCCGAGTCCCGGATGCGCGCGACCACCTCCCGGTACAGCGACACGTCGCGGGCGCCCTTGCCGGTGGCCGGGTCCCGGACATGGCAGTGCACGATCGCCGCCCCGGCCTTCGCGGCGTCGATGGCCGAGTCCGCGATCTGCTCCGGTGTGACGGGAATGGCGGGATGCCGGCCCACGGTGTCGCCGGCGCCCGTCACGGCGCAGGTGATGATGACGTCTGTGTTCATGGTCCGGTAGGCTAGCGCCACCGAAGCCGCCGGTCACGCGCGTTCTCCGCTACGAGTAGCACCGCCGGCACAAAGAACAGGATCGCCGCGCTCGCGGCGATCAGGCCGAAGACCAGGCTGACCACCAGCGGGACGAGGTTCTGCGTCACTTCGCTCTTGACCAGCAGCAACGGCAGCATCCCGACGGCGGTGGTCGCGGTGGTCAGCGCGATGGCGCGGAACCGCTGGCGGGCCGCGGCGCTGATGGCGGCCACCGCGGGCAGGTCGCTCTCGGCGCGGATCCGGTTGTAGCGGTCCATGAGCACGAGCGTGTCGTTGATGACGACGCCGCCCACCGCCAGGATGCCGAAGATCGAGCCCATCAGGAGGTCGTAGCCGAGCAGCCAATGGCCGGCGATCGCGCCCGCGAACGCGAACGGCATGCCCGCCAGGATGATGAACGGCTGGCCGTAGCTCCTGAAGAGCACCGCGATCATGACGTAGATCGCCAGCAGCACCAGCGGGACCGTGTACATCAGCGTCGCCACCACCTGCGCCTCCTCGCGGGCCTGCCCGATCTCCACGACGCGCAGATCCGGATGCCGGGCGAGCAGGGTGGGAAAGACGTCCCGTACGAGCCGTGCTTCCGTCCGTGCCGGCGTCGACATCGCCAAGTCGACGTGTGCGCTGACCTCGGCCGCGGGGACGCCGTCGATGCGGGTCCGGACCGAGGGGTCGCGGGTCTCGACAACCCGCGCGACCGTGGAGAGCGGTATCTCCACGCCGTCGGGACGCACGATGCGTTCGTCGCGGAGTTCCCGGAGGCCGTGCCGACGCTCCCTCGGATAGCGGACGCTCACCTTGATCTCGTTCCGCCCGCGCTGCACGCGCTGGACTTCCTCGCCGAAAAACCTGGCCCGCAGTTGCCGGGCCAGGAAGGCCGGTGTCATGCCCGCGGCCTTGCCGGCCTCCGTGAGCTCGATGTCGTAGTGGCGCTTGCCGAGACCCAGCGAGTCGACCACCGCGCGCACCGCGGGGTCGGTTTCGAGGGCAGCGCGCACTTCGGCGACGGCCTCGGCGAGCACGCCGTCGTCCGGATGGACGAACGCGAACGCCACACCGGGCTCACCAGAGAGTTCGTCGGCAAGAAACCGCACGCTGTCGGCGCCCGGGATGTCGCCGACGTGCGCCCGCCATAGTCCGAGGAACTCGGCCGGCGACAGCGGCCGTTGGGCTTCTTCACGCAGGTGCACGGTCACCATGCCGAGATGGCTGCCCGTGCTGGTCGCCTCCTGCACGTAGCGGTCGCGGGCGTAGGGGTTGGGAGAGAATCCCTGCTGGCCGACCACGACGGCCACCGTCCTGACCGGGTCGTCTCCGGCCTGCGCGTTGGCGTCCCGCGCGGCCCTGGCAATACGCTCGAGCGCCGCCTCCGTGACATGTACCGGCGTGCCCGGCGGGAACGTCACCCCGGCCTGGAGGCGGTCCGTCGGCAGGCCCTGCAGGAACACGTAGCGGACGGTGTCCGTGGCGACGATCAGTCCCGCGGCGACCACGAACAGGGCGCTGGCCAACAGCGTCACGAACGGTCGGCGCACCGCCGCCGAGATCGCCGGTACGACGATACCGTCGCGCCACTCCTCGATGCGCCGGCGGACACGGTCCTGCAGCTCAGCCAGCGGCCAGCGGCTCCAGGGCGCGGCGTTGGCGAGGTGCGAAGGCAGGATGAAGAACGCCTCCGCCAGCGAGAACGCGAGCACGAGGCCGACCACGATCGGCAGGACCTGCATCTGCTGGCCGATGCCGCCGGTGGTGAACAGCAGGGGCGCGAATGCCAGCACCGTGGTCGCGACGCCCACGACGACAGGCGCAAGGACGGCCCGCGCTCCGGCGATCGCCGCCGCGGCGCCGCGACCGCCCCGCTCGTGCTCGTTCGCGATGCTCTCGCCGACCACGATGGCATCGTCCACGACGATCCCGATCACGAGGATCAGGGCCGAGATGGAGACGAGGCTGATCGTGACGCCGAAAGCCGGGAACAGGAGACACGCCCCGAGGAACGATGTGGGCACGCCGACCGCCACCCAGGTCGCGACCCGAAAGTCGAACACGAGCGCGAGAAACACGAAGACCAGCGCGAACCCCATGAAACCGCTGGCCAGGAGCACGTTGATCCGTCCCGTCAGATTGCGCGTGTTGTCGTCCCACACGAACACGTCGACGCCCGGCGGAGCCCGGTATCCCGCCAGGAACTCCTTGACGTCGTTCGCGACATCCAGGGGCCGCTGGCCTTCGTTGCGATTGACGCGCAGCAGCACCGCGGGCCGTCCGTCGATGTCCGCCGCGACGTCGACGTCCGCGAAGTCGTCGCGCACCTCGGCGATGTCCGCGAGCGACAGGAGGGTCCCGTCCTCCCGGGAGAGCAGGACGATGTCCGCGAAGTCTTCCCCCCGGGAGCGTCTTGCCCGCGTGCGCAGGACGAGGCCGCCGATCTCCGTGTGCAGTTCGCCCGAGGACAGGTTCACGGACGCCTGCCGCACCGCGTTCGCCACCTCGGCGATGGTGAGGCCGTGCGTGCGCAACGCCTCCTCGCTCACCTCGATGCTGATCTCGCGGTCCCGCGTGGCGAAGGGCGACACCCGCGTGACCGTCGGTAGCGCCAGGAGATCCTCGCGGACCTGATCGGCACGGTTGCGCAGTTCCGCTTCCGGGTAGACCGCCGACGTCACCGCCATCGTCAGGACGTTGCCGGCCACCCGCACGAGTTCGATCTGCGGCTCCTCCGCCGCGGCGGGCGGGAACATCTCGATGCTCGAAACGACCGACCGGACGTCGTCCCTTACCTCCTCGGAGTCGGCGATCACCCCCAGCTCGACCGTCACCGAGCCGAGGCCGTCGAGCGCGCGCGACGTCACGCGGTCGATCCCGCGTACCGGTATCAGGCCCTCCTCGATCCGGCGGTTGATGTCCTGCTCGACCTCCGCCGCCGTGGAACCCGGGTACGGCACGGCGACGGTGACCCGCCGCGTGTCCTGCTCGGGCACCATGACGATCTCCAGGCGGCTGGCCGTGTACAGCCCGCCCGCGATCAGGAAGATCATCAGCAGGTTGCCGGCGATGGGGTTGCCGGCAAAGAAGGCGACCGGGCCCCGTTCCCCGGGGGTCGGGTCCGTCACGACCGGTTGCTGCCGGCAACCTCGACGGGTAGCCCCGCCCTCGCCCCGGGAACGGGGCCGAGCACGACGCCGTCACCGATGTCGAAGGCGGACACGATCCATCCGGTCGCGTTGCTGCCCAGCGTCGACGGATGGACCCGACGCAGGGCGCCGTCGACGACGATCCACACGCTGCCGTCGGCCTGGCGGGCCGAGTCGGGCAGCACGAACGCGCTGTCGAAGCTGCTCCCCAGGATCGTCATCTCGGCGAACATCCCCGGCAACGGCAACTCCGCCAACGGCAGCGCCTCGTCGAACTTCAGGTACAGCGTGGCCATCCGGCTCTCCGGGGACACGACGGCCGATGTCCGCTCCACCCGCGCGCGGAGCGAACGGCCCCCGACACGAACGTCCGCCACGCGGCCCTGCACCGGCGCCAGATCGCGAAGGTCGTCCACGGCGATCGACGCTTCCACGTTCACGGCGTCCCGCGCGTACACGCTGCCGAACGAGCCGACCGGGCCCACGAGTTCGCCGACGGCCACGGTCGCGGACACGACCCTGCCGTCGAAGGGCAGCGAGAACCGCGTCCGCGCGAGGTCGAGTCTTGCCTGGTCGAGTTGCGCCTCCGCAGCCTCCGCGCGAGCGCGGAAGCGCGCTACCCGCGCGTCGCGCGAGACCGTGGGGGGAACGGGGAGCCCCGGGTTCTCCCGCCGGAACGCTTCGCTGTCGCGTTGCCCGAGCAGCTCGTGCCGCCGCATGCGCGCGTGTTGCGAGCGCACCAGCGCCTCGGCAGCCCGCACCTCCATCTCGCGCTCGGTCGGATCGAGGGTCAGGAGCGTCTCGCCGGCCTTGAACGTCGCCCCGGCACGGAGCTTCGGCGAGACCGACACGACCCGCCCGGGCACCTCGGTCGCGAGCCGCACACCGGCATCGAGACCCACGACACCCGTCAGGGCAAGGGAAACCGTCTGCGGGCCGGCGACGGGCGCGGCCACTGCGACCTGCGGCGCGTAACGCCCTCCGTCGGCGACGACGTAGTCGAACTCCGCCACTGTAGGCGCCCGCATGAAATAGAGCGCCACGAGTACGACCACTGCCACGACCGCCAATTGGGCCAGACCGACCCAGCGTCGCGAAAGGACTCGGGCACGGCTCTCGGCCAAGTTGGGGTTCCCATCCGCCGTCCCGGGATCAGCCTAGCACAGGCATCGGGCCGGTCGATCAACCGGCCCCTCCCGACCCCTCCGTCAGCATCGTGTCGATCCGGGCCGCCGCGCGGGCGGCGGTGTCGTGCATGACTTCCGGCAACGCGTCAAAACTCGCCACGCCACAGGTGTCCGCGATCACCCCCTGCAGTTGCGGCGACGCCATCTCCGGCCTGAAAGCGTCGCTGCAGGCCATGCGGAAGAGGCCGTCCAGGTTGTGCCAAAACGTCGCGGCCCGCGAGAGGTCCGCCGCGGCCGGGAGATCGATCACGCCCTGCTCGGCCGCGGCCTCGAAGGTCGCCGCCAACCCGCTGGCGGCGGCGGCCCACTCCGACGCGGTGATTTGCAGATACTCCGCGGCGAGTTCCGCGTCGGCGAGGCCCCCCGGCCGATGCCGCACGTCCCAGACGTCCGCCGCGTCGTGTCGGTCCGCCGACCGCGCCCGGGCCCGCCGGAACTCGGCGCCCACGGCATCCTGGTCCCGGGACCGAGCAAGAGCGGACCGCCGGCATGCCTCGAAACCGTCCGCAAGTTCGCCCTCGTCCGCGATGACCCGCGCCTGGGTCAGCATGCGCAGGTCGGCAACCGACGGCGATCCGGAGAAGTGCTCGCGCAGCGCCGCCAGGGAGCAGGCGCCGCCCCGCGCCCCCGGCAGCGGCGGCGCGGCCGTCGCTTCGTAGAGGATGCCTTCCGGGGACATGTCGCCCACCAGGCGTGACAGGCGCCGCATCAGCCGGGTGTGCCGGACCTCCGCCAACGGCCCGGCGCCTGGCTGCACGGAGTCCCCGTCGTACAGCAACAGCAGTTCCAACGGCCCGCCGGTCGCGAACTCGCGGCGGGCGAGCGCGCCGAAGACGACCAGCGCGGCCCGTTCATTGGCAGTCTCGCCCTCCTCCGCCGCCAACTCCTCCCTGGCGGCCGCCAGCAGGGCGCCCAGGCAGGTGTCCAGGATGTCCGACAGGGGACGCCCAGCGTCGACCGGAGCGATGACGCCGCCGACCATGTGCACGCCGAGCTGAAACGTCCGCTGTTCCGTCCACGACCTCGCTTCGCGCACGAGGTCGTCCGCGCTCGGCGCCTGCGTCGCGATGGCGCCGAGTTGTGCGCGCATCTCGGCGACGCCGAACTCCCGCTCGTAGTAGACGCGCACGAGGCCCCGGCGCGCGATCCGCTCCTGCTCCGGATCGAGCCCCAGGTCGGCCGGGAGCTGCAGATCGGTGAACTCGCGCGTACGGAGGCTTTCCCGCAGGTAGGGGTAGCGCGCCATCCACCGCGCCAGACGCGGCGCCGGGGCCACCATCTCGCCCACCCGGTCCGTGGCGCGTCGCGCGCCCGCGGCGACGTGATGCACGGCGAGCCAGAAGGGCGGCACCACGAGCAGCGCCGCGACGGAGGAGAACAGCACCCCGAACGCCAGGGCGATCGCCATCGGGACCAGGGTCTGCGTCGCCGCACCGGTACTCAGCATCAGCGGCGTCAGCCCCGCGAACGTGGTGACGGACGTGATGAGGATCGGTCGGAACCGCGACACCGCGGCGTTGCACAGCGCGTCGCGCAGCGAGTCTCCCGCCGCCCGGTACTGGTTGGCGCCGTGCATCAGGATCAGCGTCGCGTTGATCACCACGCCGGAGGCGGCCACGACCCCGAAGACGGACGGCGTCGACAGGCCGGTCACCTGCCCGAACGTCTTCATCAGGGCATGCCCCCAGACGGCCCCGACCAGGGCGAACGGCAGCACGGCCATGATGATCAACGGCTGGGTGTAGGAGCGCAGCGGGATCGCCAGCAGGGCAAAGATGGCGAAGAGGGCCATCAGGAACAGCGGGACCAGGCTGGCGACCGTCTCCTGTTGCTGCGTCACGTTCTCGACGGTGTAGGACACGCCGGGGTGGTCGGCCAGCAGACCTGGCAGGAACTGCGCCTCGAGGGCCGACAGGACCGCCCCGGCGGAGGTCACGGCAAGTTCGACCCCGGCCGTGACGTTGATGGACCGCTGGCCCTGGGTCCGAACGATCGTCGACGTGCCGCGTCCGGTCTCGACTTCGGCCACCGTCCCGAACGGCGCGTCTCCTCCATCCGGCGTGCGGATGCGCAGGGAGTAGAGCGAATGCAGGGACCGCCGGTCCTCCTCCGTGTAGCGGACCATGACGCGCACGTCGTCGCGGCCCCGCTGAATGCGTTGGGCCTCCTCCCCGTAGAACGCCTGCCGCACCTGGCGTCCGAGGTCGGCCAGCGTGATCCCGAGCGCCTCACCCGCCGGCGTCACCGACAGCCTGACTTCCTCCTTGCCGGCGCGGAAGGAGTCCGTGATCTCGGACAGGCCGGGGTAGGTCTCCAGTTCCCGGCGGATCGCGCCAGCGACCGTGCGCAACGCCTCCACGTCGCCGCCGTGTATCCGGAGGCTCAGATCGTTGTCGGCGCCGAGGCGGTCCGTGACGAACGCGAGTTGCGCCGCGCCGGGCACGGTTCCGGCCGCCTCGCGCCAACGCCTCGCCACCTCTTCGGTCGAGATCGCGCGCTCTCCGCTGGGCGTCAACTGCAGGGTGACTTCGCCGAGATGGGAGCCGACCGCTTCGGGCTGGCCCGGCGTGCCGGCGTTGGCGCTCGGCTGGCTGCCCATCGATTCCAGGATGTGCGAGATCGGCGGCTCCTCTTCCCCGGCGGCGAGTGCTTCCTTCAGCCGCGCTCCCGCCCTGGCCAGCCCGGTGACTATCTCGCGGGTGTCCTGCTCGCTGGCGCCGAGCGGCATCGTGATCCTCGCGACCACGCGGTCGACGGGCGAAGGCGGTATGAAAGAGAACGGCAAGTGGCCGCTCGCCATGACGCTCACCGTGGCCGCCAGCACGACGGCCGCGACGGCGAGCGTCCAGGGCCGGGCGTCGAGCGCCCGTTCGACCAGCCGACGGAAGGCGTTCTCCAGGAACCACGTGAGCGCGGACTCGAACCGGCCCTGCATGCGCACGAAGGCCGTCTCGAGCCTGCGCAAGCCGCCGAGAACGTGGACCGCGAAGATCAGGGTGGCCGCGCCCACCACCGCCCCGGTCCCGGACCGCAGGTCTGGGGTCACGATCATCGCGGCCAGGACCACCACCACCAGGAACGTCACGCCGAACTCCCCCATGGGCAGCCGGGCGCTGCGATGGCCAAGGTGCGCCGGGAGCACCATCCCGCACTCGATCAGCGACCATGCCAGGCAGCAGAGGACGACGGCGGACGTGACCGCCAGCACCTCGCCGACCGCGCCGACGACGAACAGCAGGGGCGCGAAGGCGGCGGCGGTCGTGAGCACCCCGAACGTCACCGGCAGCGCGACCCGCTGCGCGCCCCGGATGGCGCCCGAGAGCTGTCCGGCACCCTCCCGGTGGGCCGCGAACACGCTCTCGCCGACCACCACGGCGTCGTCCACCAGCATGCCGAGCGCGAGAATGAACCCGATCACGGAGATGGAGTCGATCGAGTAGCCAAGCCAGTAGACCAGGAAGATCGCGCCGAGGAAGGCGATCGGAATCCCGGCGGCGACCCAGACGGCGAGATGGGGCCGCAGGAACAACGCAAGCAGGACCAGCACCAGCAGGAGGCCCTGCAACGCGTTGTCGGCCAGCGCCCCGAGACGATCGCTCAACAGCGTGGACTCGTCGTTCCAGAGCGTCAGCTCCACGCCGTCGGGATACCTGGACGCGGACTCGGCGACGTATTGCCGGACGGCGCCGGCGACTTCCCGCAGGTCCTGGCCGCCGACCCGGATGACCTGCACCAGGGCCG
>JAPPHP010000244.1:0-8548 GCA_028821035.1 Gammaproteobacteria bacterium
GAAGGACGTAGGGGATGAGCCGATCGAGGTGCCGCCGAGCTACGAAGGTGAGTCCCAACCCCTCTTCGCGCGGTACTTCGCGGGTGCGGGTATAGCGCCCGGCAAGGCGACGGGGCAGGCCTTTCAAATGCTGGTCGCAGCGTGGCTCGGTGACCTGACTCGACACCCTGACGCCGAGGCTGCGCCCGGCGAGGATTGGTTGGACAAGTCAGGACTCCGGGCGGCTGCACTCGATGGGCGGGTCGAGCATGAAGCCGACGTGTGAAGATCTACGTCGAGTCGAATTTCGTCCTCGAGCTTGCACTGCAGCAGGAGCAGGCGTCCAGTTGCGAGGAGATTCTGGAGCTTTGTGAAGGCGTTGACCGGGAACTGGTCGTTCCCGCGTACTCCCTGGCCGAGCCGTACGAAACGCTCATCCGCCGCCGGAAGGAACGAGAACGCATACAGCGTGACCTGTATGTGGAACTTTCCCCTTGGACGATCCGTTCTGGCCGAGGCGGCTCGATATCAGCGCGTGCACGATTTTGGGTCCAGGATGCGATCGTGTATGCCTCCGTGGTTTCGCACCTCGTTGGGATTCCGGCAGACGAGCGGGCCTGCTTTCTGAATCGGAACTTCAAGGACTTCGAAGACCAGCGCGTGGTGGAAGAGCTTGAAGGGTATCGCTGCAAGCTGTTGCCGAGCTTTGATGCGGGATTCGGCTACATTCGTGGCAATCCGAGCTGAGCGCTCTGCTGGCGGGAACGCCGATGTCGGAGGCGCGGAGAGGCGTCCCGCAGCTACGCGTTTCGTCTGGGGAGGCGTGCAACGCCGGCACCATCGGTGGAAAATGGGCGACGAAGTCGCCGGCGAGAGTAAGGGGTTGTAGTGCAAGAGGTTCTCACCGAGTCGCCCGCACTGGACGACGGTCTCGTCGATACCCGGAACTGGGCCGACGAAGGTTGGGTGCACCGGCAGTTCGCATGGCTGCGCGCCCACGACCCCGTCCGCCGCATGGAGCCCGACGGCTTCGATCCGTACTGGTCGCTGTCGCGCCACGCCGACATCAAGGCGGTGGAGAGCGACAGCGGGCTCTTCATCAACGACCCGCGGCCGATCCTGGGGCCGCGGATGATGGACGCGCTCGTGCAGGCCGTGCTGGGCCGGCGCCACCTCGTGCGCTCCCTGGTACAGATGGACGACCCCGAGCACGCGCGGTACCGGGCGCTGACGCAGCAGTGGTTCCGGGGCGAGAACCTGCGCCGGCTGTCGGGGCGCATCGACGAACTCGCGGCGCAGTACGTGGACCGGCTAGGCGAACTCGGGGGCGAGTGCGACTTCCTGAAGGACATCGCGATGTGGTACCCGCTGCGCGTGATCATGTCGATCCTCGGCGTCCCGGAGAGCGACGAGCCGCTGATGCTGAAGCTGACGCAGGAGATGTTCGGCTCTTCGGACCCGGACGTGCGGCGTTCCTTTGAGCCGGGGGCGCTGGTCGACGTGATCCGCGACTTCGAGGACTACTTCTCGGAACTCAGCCGCCTACGGCGCGAGCAGCCGACGGACGACGTGGCGTCGGTCATCGCCAACGCGCGCATCGACGGAGAGACGTTGCCCGAGCACGAGAGCAACAGCTACTACATGATCATCGCGACGGCCGGCCACGACACGACGAGTTCGGCCACGGCCGGCGGCCTGCTGGCGTTCATGGAGCACCCGGAACAGCTGGCCATGTTCCGCGCGGACCCCGACGCGCACATGCCGACGGCGCTGAACGAGATCATCCGCTGGGTGTCGCCGGTGCGGCAGTTCGCCCGGACCGCGACCGCGGACTGCACCGTCGGCGGCGTGGATATCGCGGAAGGCGAGTCGTGCGTGCTCTGGTACCCGTCGGCGAACCGGGACGAGGCCGCGTTCGACGCGCCGTTCGAGTTCCGCATCGACCGGCCCATGAACCACCTGGCCTTCGGGTTCGGCACCCACGTCTGCCTCGGCCAGCACCTGGCGCGGATGGAGATGGCGGCCTTCTTCAAGGAACTGTTCCGGCGGGTCGACGGCTTCGAGCTGAACGGCGAGCCGCTCTACACGCAGTCCACGTTCGTGGGTGGGCTGAAGAGCCTGCCCATTCGCTATCGGATGAAGTGACGGGGCGGGGCGCCGGGACGACCGGCGCTTGATCTTCCTCGCGCTTCTCCTAAGAATATGCGCCGCCCCGGACCCGGGGCACACGCATTTGGATCGTGACAAGGACTTCGGAACGTGATCGAAGCCCAGGACCTGACCCGTCGCTTCGGCGACAACGTGGCGGTGGACGCGGTGAGCTTCCGGATCGGCCACGGCGAGATCGTTGGACTGCTCGGCCACAACGGCGCCGGCAAGACCACCGTCATGAAAATCCTGACCGGCTACCTCGAGCCGAGCGCGGGTTCCGCCTCGATCGACGGCCAGGACGTGACCGGGCACGCGTCGGAAGTACAGCGCAAGGTCGGCTACCTGCCGGAGAGCGTCCCCCTGTACCTCGACATGGAGGTGTTGGACTACCTCGAGTTCGCTGCCACGGTGCGCGGCGTTGCGGCGGGGGAGCGACCCGCGGCGATCCGGCGCGCGGTGGAGGCGACCGGTCTCGCCGATCGCGCCCTCGACACCATCGGCGAGCTGTCGCGCGGATACCGGCAACGGGTGGGGGTCGCCCAGGCCATCGTGCACGAGCCGCGCTTCCTCATTCTCGACGAGCCGACGAGCGGGCTCGACCCCGCCCAGACCGAAGGGATGCGCAACCTCATCCGGGAACTCGCCCGCGACGCGACCGTGATCCTGTCGACCCACATCATGCAGGAGGTCGACGCCGTCTGTGACCGGGTGATGATCCTGCGCGCGGGCCGGCTCGCCCTGGACAGTACCCTTGCCGACCTCCAACGCAGCCAGCGGCTCCTGATCGGGACGCACGCCTCGCGCGAGGCCGTGCAGGCCGCCGTCGGGGACCGGGCGCAGGTCGTGGGCGGTACGTACGACCGGGCGGCGTTCCTGTCCTTCGACGAGCCGCTGACCGAAGCGACGTCCGCCGATGTCGCCAGACGCCTGGTCGAGGGCGGCGTCGCGTTCCATGCCCTGCACCCGGAGCAGCGCGACCTCGAGTCGGTGTTCCGCGCGGTGAGCGAGGGAGGCGAGATCGATGCTTGACACGGCCGGCGCCATCGCGCGCAAGGAACTCGCGCTCTTCTTCGGGTCGCCCATCGGCTACCTCTTCCTGGCCGCCTACCTCGGCGTCACGCTGTTCGTCTTCTTCTGGGGCGAGGCCTTCTTCGCCCGCAACATCGCCGACGTGCGGCCGATGTTCGAGTGGCTGCCCATCCTCCTGATCTTCCTCTCCGCGGCGCTGACGATGCGCATGTGGAGCGACGAACGGCGGGTCGGGACCCTCGAGTTCGTCATCACCGTCCCGGCGAGCGCGTGGCGTTTCGTGCTCGGCAAGTTCGCCGCGTGCTGGCTGCTCCTCGTGATCGCCCTGGTGATGACGGTACCGCTCGCGGTCACCGTCGCGCTCATCGGGGACCTGGACTGGGGCCCGGTGTTTGCGGGCTACGTCGCGGCGGTGCTGCTCGGTGCGGCCTACGTGTCGGTGGGCCTCTACGTCAGTGCCCGCACGGACAACCAGATCGTCTCGCTGATCCTCGCGACGTTCGGCTGTGGCGCGCTCTACCTCGTCGGCAGCACGTTCGTGGCGGAACTGTTCACGAACGAGATCGGCGACGTGCTGCGCAGCCTCGGCACGGGCGCCCGCTTCGAGTCCATCGTCCGCGGCGTGCTCGACCTCGGCGACCTCTACTACTACGTCTCGATCGTGGGCGTGTTCCTCGCGCTCAACGTGCACGCGCTCGAGAGCCATGGCTGGGCGGCGGACGGGTCCCCGGCCCGGCATCGCGCGCGCCAGCGCGTCACCGCGCTCGTGGCGCTCAACTTCGTCGTGGCCAACGTCTGGCTCGCCGGCATCAACCTGCCGCGCCTGGACATGACCGAGGGCCGCCAGTACACGATCTCGGACGCAACGCGGGCGTACCTCGCGCAGTTGCGGGAGCCGCTCCTGCTGCGGGGCTACTTCAGCGCCAAGACCCACCCCCTGCTCGCGCCGCTCGTGCCGCAGATCAGGGACCTGCTCCGCGAGTACGAGGTCGCGGCCGACGGGCGGCTGCGGCTCGAACTCGTCGACCCGGCGGACGACCCGGAGCTCGAGGACGAGGCCAACAGCAAGTACGGCATCCGCGCGGTGCCGTTCCAGATCGCCGACCGCTACCAGGCGAGTCTCGTGAACTCCTACTTCGACGTGCTCGTGCAGTACGGCGACGAGTACGAGGTGCTCGGCTTCCGCGACCTGATCGAGGTCAAGGTGCAGGGCGAGTCGGACCTCGACGTGCAGCTGCGCAACCCGGAGTACGACCTCACGCGCAGCATCAAGAAGGTGCTGTACGGGTTCCAGGGCGGGGGCAGCGTCTTCGACAGCATCGCCGAACCGGTTGTCTTCACCGGTTACATCTCGTCGGACGACCGGCTCCCGGAGGCGCTGGTCGCGCTCCGGGGCGAACTCGACGGCGTGCTTGCGGAGCTCGTGGAGGCCTCGGGAGGCAAGCTCAGCACGGAGATCGTGGACCCGGACGCCGGCGACGGGGCGCTGGCGGTCGAGATCGCGGACCGCTACGGCTTCTCGCCGATGGCCGCGAGCCTCTTCGATCTCAACACGTTCTACTTCTACCTGACGCTGTCCGACGGCGAGACCGTGGTGCAGACGGCCTTGCCCGAGTCCCTTGACGCGGAGGGGCTCAAGCGGAGCCTCGAGGAGGGCCTCACGCGGTTCGCAGAAGGACTGCTGCAGACGGTGGCGCTCAACGCGCCGGCGGCGCCGAACCCCTACATGCAGCAGCAGATGCCGACGCCGCCGGGCAACCAGTACGAGGACCTGCGCGAGTTCCTGACGGTCGACTTCGACGTCGAGTCCGCGACGCTGGACGCGGGCGGCATCCCGGGCGACGCGGGCGTACTGCTCGTCGTCGATCCCGACAACCTCGGCGAGGAAGCCCTGTTCGCGGCGGACCAGTACCTGATGCGCGGCGGCACCCTCGTCGTCGCCGCGGGCGCCTTCGACGTCACATCGACGGGTCAGTCCCTGATGGCGTCGCGCAAGACCACCGGGCTCGACGACTGGCTCGCGCACCACGGCGTCACCGTGGACCGGTCCCTCGTCATGGACCCGAACAACTCCGCGTTCCCGGTCCCGGTACGCCGGGAGGTCGGAGGGTTCAGCTTCCAGGACCTCGTCATGCTGGACTATCCCTACTTCGTGGATGTGCGCGGCGAGGGGCTCGATCCGGACTTCCCCGCGACCGCGGAACTGCCCCAGGTGACGGTGGCGTGGGCCTCGCCGGTCGACGTCGACACCGAGCGCAACGCGGGGCGCACCGTGCGGACGCTCCTCAGCAGCTCGTCCGGATCCTGGCGCTCGTCCTCGACCGAAGTCATGCCGCGCATCAGCGAGACGGGCATGAGCGCCTTCGCCCCGGAAGGCGAGGTGGGCGCGAACACGCTGGCGGTAGCCATCGAAGGCCGCTTCGACTCCTTCTTCGACGAGTCGCCGCTGCTCGAGGAAGCGGAAGACCCGGTCGACGACGCGGCGGACGAGGAGGATTCGGAAGGCGACGACGCGGAGAGTACGGAAGCTGAAGAAGACGCGGGACCGGCGGACATCGGTACCGTGACCAGCGTCATCGAGCGCTCGCCGGAATCCGCGCGCCTCGTCGTGATCGGCTCGGGCGCCTTCATCGCCGACCGCACCATCCGCATGGTGGGCTCCGCGGACGGCACGCTGTACTCGAACTCGATCCAGCTCGTCGCCAACCTGGTGGACTGGGCCGTCGAGGACCAGGCGCTCATGACGATCCGCAGCCGCGGGCACTTCAACCGCACCCTGCCGGCGATGCCGGAGAACGAGCAGCGCGTGTGGGAATACGTCAACTACGGCCTCGCGGTGCTCGCGGTCCTGGCCGTATTCGCCATCAACCTGCAGCGGCGCGCCCGGCGACGGCGCGTGCAGGCGGCCTGGTTGGGGGACGCGGCATGAAGACCTCTACGCTGACGATCGTGCTCGGCGCGCAGTTGCTCCTCGTGGCGCTCGTCTGGGGGCTGCAGACGGGCGGCGGCGAAGAGCCGGATCCGTTCCTCAGCTTCGACGCCGCCGCGGTGGATTCGCTGTCCGTGGCGGACGACGAGCAGTCGGTGACGGTCACCCGGGCGGACGGCGCCTGGACGGTCGCGGGCGGCCTGCCGGCCGACGCCAACAAGGTGGACCGCGTCCTCGACAAGCTCGCGGATGCGGAGGGCGGCTGGCCGGTGGCGACCAGCGACTCGGCCATGACGCGCTTCGAGGTGACCGAGGACGAATACCAGCGGCACATCGTGGTGGGCGCCGGGGACGACACCCTCGCCGACGTCTATCTCGGCACGTCGCCGAGCTACCAGCGGGTACACGCGCGCCACGCGTCGGGAGGCCCGGTCTACGCCATCGACTTTTCCAACTACGAGGCCGGCGCGAAGGTTTCCGACTGGCTGAAGAAGTCGCTGCTGCAGCCGGACGGTACGCTGCAGTCGATTGCGCGTGCGGGCGAACAGGGCTGGACGCTCACGTCCGCCGACGACGGCTGGACCGCCGAGGGCGCGACCCTGGACCCGGAGGAGACGGCCGAGTACACGGCGCGTTTCACCGGCCTCAACGTGCTTGGCATCGTCGATGTCGATCTGCCGGAGGAGCCCGTGGCGCGGTTCGTGCTCACGGACGACGCCGGGGCCCACGAACTCGCCCTCTTTCACCTCGAGGAGGAGGACGACTACGTGGCCACCTCCGACCGGTATGACGGCCAGTTCGAGATCGCGAAGTACGTGGCGGAGCGGCTCGACGCGTCTCTGGACGACCTGGTTGCGGACGCGGATGAAGCCGCCGCCGAAGGTGAGGGCGAGGACGACGGAGCCGCGTGACGCGCGGCGTCGCGGCGCGTGATCAGCGCGTGATCAAAGGTATGCGTCGACGATCCGCCTGAGCACCCCCGTCTCGGGCCCGGTGTAGTGGCTGACGCCGGGACGGACGTAGAAGTCCAGCAGCTTTCCGTGCCGTGCCAGGTCGCTGGCGTACAGCTCCGCGTCCGTGCGCAGGAAGTCGAACTCCCGGGTCATGACGACGTGGTTCGGGACCCGGCGGAGCAGTTCGTCTCCCATGGTTGCCGGGAACAGGTACGGATCGCGCTCCCGCACCTGCCGTTCCCAGTCCTCCGCCAGCATGGCGAGGGTCTCGATGTGCCCGTGCGTTCCGTGCCACCGCTCGACCTCGGACTGCGACCAGTGCCACGCCCCGGCATGCGGTGACGCGGGTGGCGTGCGGACCCAATGGTCGCTGACCGCGGGCACGTCCGCGATCACCATCCTGACCAGGTGGGCCTCGCGGCGCCTGGCCAGTTCCATGGCCACCGCGGCCGCGAGATAGCCGCCGCTGCTGATGCCGTAGACGCCGATCCGGTCAGGTTCCACACCGTAGCGGGTGCAGAGTTCCGCCGCGACGCATCGGAGGGCGGCGTAGCAGTCCAGGATACCTCCGGGGGCGCGGGTCTCGGGCGCGTTCCGGTAATCCACGTTGAACACGACCAGGTTGCACTCGGCGGCCGTGCGGCAGGCCCAGGGGTCCTCGTCGGCGGCGGAGCCGAGCACGAACGCGCCGCCATGGCAGAACACGATGCCCTTCCGCGGGCCCGTGCCCGCCGGGACGTGTACGCGTATCTCGATGCGGGCATTGTCCGGTGAACCGAAACGCCTGCCGTCGCAGGCGAATACCGTCGTCTGGCATGCGGCCATGGCGGCGAGATCCGCCGGGGTCCGTTCGGGTTTCGTCATTTCCCGGAGCCGTGGAACATTGGCCTCCGTGATCTCGGGGAACGCTTCGCTCGACATGAACGCGGTGGCGGCTTCCCAGGCGGCGCGGGCCTCGGGATCCCACTCGCCGCGCAGCCGCGACATCTCGTCGCCGAAGAGGCGCGACCGGAAAGCCAGCATCTCGTCGCGTCTGAACATCTCGCTCTCGGTATCGCGGGTTACGCGAGGGGCCTGTCTCCGGAGCGGGCCAACGGGCGCCCGCCGTCGGCCAGGGCGATGGCCAGCACGATCTCGTGGGGTCGCGGTGCGTCCGGGACGGTCACGGTCATCGTGTCGAAGTGGTCGAAGGACCAGCCGTCGTCCTTGTGCCCGAGCGGCAGGTCGATGGTCGTCCCGGCCGGGCCGACCTTGACGTTCGACGGAATCAGCGCCTTGCCGCCGCCCACGGCGGCCCGCAGCGGCTTGCCGAGCCTGGGATGGGTCATGGCGGCGCCGGGTTGGAATTAGCCGGCGGTCCCCCCGATGGCGGCCTTGCCGTAGCTTACCGGCGCGGAGCCGAGGAGCGCGACCGCGTCCGAGGCCAGGCGCTCGCCGGCGGCGCCCCCGAGGTCGAACAGCGGCGAGAGGTCCGGCTCGAACCGGCCCGCGCACGGGTTCGCGATCA
>JAPPHP010000244.1:8558-9175 GCA_028821035.1 Gammaproteobacteria bacterium
CGGCACGGACGATCGGCGGGCACGCCTGGCCGGCCTCGTTGCCGTGGACGGTCTCCTTGATAGCCAACGTCTTTCGAATTTCCACGCGTATCGCCTTCCTGACCCCTTGCTGACGAAAGGGTCTTGACTTCGCGTCGCATTGTGCAACGGTTGCGGCTCCTTTGCCCGGCGAACGGAGGCTCGATGAACCGGAAGATGCCGTGGACCGCCGCGGTCGTGGCGTTCGCCCTCGGCTGGAACGCCAACGCCGACCTGGCCGCGGCGCTGGCGTCGGAGAGCCGGGCGGCGGAGGACCGGGCCCGGGACGCTGGGCGCAAGCCGGCCGAGGTGATCGGGTACCTGGGGATCGGCCCGGGCATGACGGTGATGGACCTGATGGCCTCCGGCGGTTACTACACGGAGGCACTGTCGCTGGCCGTCGGGCCGACGGGCAGGGTCTACGCGCAGAACACCCCGCTCTTCCTGCAGTTCGCCGACGGCATGTACGACAAGGCGATGACCGCGCGGCTGGCGGACGGCCGGCTGGGCAACGTCGAGCGGGTCGACCGGGACTTTCCCGAGTTGGGCATGGAGCCCGGTTCCCTGGATGCGGCGTTCACGGCGCTCAACTTCCACGA
>JAPPHP010000183.1 GCA_028821035.1 Gammaproteobacteria bacterium
GCGACGTGCATGCCGCCTTCGACCGCCTCGTTCACGCCGTCGAACAGTTCGCAGTCGGCCAGTACGTAGAGACTCATGGGATGCTCCGTTTCATCGCTTCGGGCGCGTTGGACAGTGGACGCAATATGCCATGGTGGGCCGCAGCCGCAGTTTTGGGGAAACCGGTGGGGTGTGCGTCTCTCATGGAACCATCGCCACAGGGAACCTGATGAAACTCCATCCGGTCCTGCTGTCCGCCCTGTACCTTGGGCTGGCCGGGTGCGAACCCGCCAGTCCCCCGCCCAGCGCCCCCGCCGCAGGCGAGTCGTCCGTCACCGCCCTGATCGGCGCAACCCTGATCGACGGCACGGGTGCGGCGCCGCTCGCCGATGCCGTGGTGCTCATCGACGGCACGGACATCACGGCCGCCGGGACCCTCGCCGACGTGGCGGTCCCCGAAGGCGCCCGCATGGTCGATGTCGCCGGCAAGTGGCTGACGCCCGGGCTGATCGATGCTCACGTCCACTTCATGGAGTCCGGGCGCATCTACACGAAGCCGGGACAGATCGACCTGACCCACCTCGTGCCTTACGACGAGGAAGTGGCCTGGATGCAGCAGCGCGTACCGGTGACGCTGACGTCCTACATGTGTGCCGGCGTGACCGGCGCCGTGTCCGTCGGCGGACCGCGCTTCGAGTACGAGGTGCGCGAGCAGGCCCGGGCGCGCCCCAATGCCCCCGATGTCTACGTCGCCCACGGCCCGGTCACCCTGGTGCCGGCGGAGATCCTGTTCCCGCCGTTCGATGGCGACATGTCAGTGCGTTCCGTCACCGACGCGGCCAGCGCGACCGAGACCATCCGGCAGGGCGTCGAGTGGAAGGCCGATCTCGTCAAGACCGGCTATCTCGGCGGACCCTTCGCCGAGCACGAGGCGGACTACGCCGCCGTGCACGAGGCGATCGTCGCCGAGTCGGCCGTGCACGGATTGCCGGTCACCAGCCACGTCACGGAACTCACGCCGGCGCGCGCGCTGGTCGAACTTGGTGTCGACAGCCTCCAGCACCTGCCTCTCGATGCCCCCCTCGACCAGGCGTTCCTGGACCTCGCCAAGGCGCGGGGCGTTGTCGTCGCTCCGACGCTCGCCGTCTGGAAGCGGAACTTCTTGGATATCTACGACCGGAGCTTCGACCTCCTGCCGATCGAGGAGCGATGCGGCGACCCCGAGGTGATCGCTTCCTGGTACGAAGTCGACGATCTGCCGACGCCGCCGCCTGAAGTGATGGAGATGTACGGAGCCGGCATCACCGTTGCCGCAGCGAACACGAGACTGCTCCTGGACGCTGGCGTGCCGCTTGCGGCGGGCTCCGACACCGGCAACCTAGGGTTGCTGCACGGCCCATCCCTGCACTACGAACTGAAGCTCATGGCCGACGCCGGGGTGCCGCCCGCGGACCTCATCGTCGCCGCCACGCTGAACGCCGCGAAGATTGCCGGACAAGCGCACCGCGTCGGCTCCATCGAACCCGGCAAGCAGGCGGACCTGCTGGTGCTCGACGCCGACCCCCTCGCCGACATCGGCAATCTCCAGACGATCGACCAGGTCATGAAGAGCGGCGTCCTGTTCGATTCGGCAACACTGCGGCCGCCCGGGGGCTAGCCTTCCATGAAGACACTTCACGCTCCCCTTCTGCTTCTGGCCCTGCTGACAGCGCAAGCCGGCGCGGGGCAATCCCTGATCGAGCACGCCCAGGTCATTCCCATGACCGGGGAAGTTGTCCTGGAAGGCCACTCGGTGCTGGTGCGCGACGGCCGGATCGCGGCGATCTGCGCACCGGGCGCCCCGTGCGGCGACGGTGACGCCGAGATCATCGACGGCACGGGCAAGTTCCTCATTCCGGGCCTGATCGACATGCACGCGCACACCAACCCGGGCGACCTCCTGGCGATGGAGGTGGAAACGCGGGAGATGGCCCGACGTGTCCAGTCCCAGCAGTTGCGGCAGTACGTGATGTTCGGCGTCACCACCCTGCGCGACACGGCCGGCGGCCCAGCCAACCTGGAGATTCGCGAGCGGATCGAGCGCGGGGAGGCGATCGGTCCGCGCATCTTCACCGCACTCGGCGCGATGGACGGCGACCCGCCGCTCCACGCTGCCACCACGCCCTTCGCGACCGGCGAGGAGGCGGCTACCCACGTGTTCAACATGGCGGCGGCCGGCTACGACTTCGTCAAGATCTACTCCACCCTGCCGCAACCCGTCTTCGACGCGATCGTCGAGGCCGCGGACGAAGTCGGCCTGCCGGTGGTCGGGCACGTGCCGATGCCGATCGATGTCGAATACGCCCTGCGGCGCGGCATGCGCTCCATCGAACACCTCTCCGGCTACGACGTGGCCTGTGCGGGGCCGGAGGCCGGGATCGAGCCGACCATGGACGACGTCTACCAGGGCATGAACTACTGCACGCCAGAGAAGATCCGGCAGCTCGCGGAGATGACGACGCGGTACGAAGCCTGGAACTGTCCGACGCTCATCGTCCAGGACAACGTCAAGTCCGAATGGGACCGCTACACCGTCTTCAACGAGGAAGAGGCCGGCTACACGCCGCCGATGCTGCGCATCTTCCAGGAGTATCTCTACGACATCTTCCGACCCAGGGCCCGCGCCGGGCTGAAGGCCGCCCGGATCCCGCGGATGGGCTGGTCAAGGCGCTGAGCGACGCCGGCGCGCCCCTGCTCCTCGGTACCGACACCGCCGCGTCCGGCTACAACGTGCACCAGGAACTGGCGCTGCTGGTCGAGTCCGGACTCACGCCCTACCAGGCGCTGACCGCGGCCACCTCGGAACCGGCGCGCTACTTCGAGCGCGTGGGCGAGTTCGGGACCATCGTCCCGGGCGGCAGCGCGGACCTGGTGCTGCTCGACGCGAACCCGCTCGAGGACGTCGCCAACGCCCGCGGGATCGCGGGGGTCATGGTGCGCGGCGACTGGTGGCCCCGGCCGCGCATCGAGAAGGAACTCGCGGCGATTCAGGACGAGTACGCGGGTGACGCGGAAATCCTGGCGAGACAATCAATCGGGGAGGTCCCATGAGCGGCGATCGCAACGCAACGGCCGTGACGCCGGTCGTGACCCTTTCCGCGCTCCCGCTCAAGTCGTTCTCGCGGCGAGGCGACGTACGAAGTCCGGGCCGGCGACGTCCTGGGCGCACCCCGTGGCCGTGCCGAGTTCGCGCACAAGCTGACCAACACCGGTGCAACGCCCCTCAAGTTCCTCGCGATCTCTTCCATGGCGACGACCGACGTCTGCGAGTACCCGGACAGCGGCAAGCTGGCGGCGGCGTCGGCCATTGGGACGGACGGCGCCGGCTTCAGGTTCGTCGGTCGCGCCAATACCGCCTGCGGCTACTGGGACGACGAACCGGACAGCGCCGACTGACGGCGCACGGCCCTTGCGAGACTGTAGCGCCTTGTTGAGGGTCTCAAGCGGTTCACGCCCGCATTAGCAGAACGACCACAGCCAGGCGCGACCGTTGGTTGACCCCGGCGTTGTCGTACATTACGTTGATGTCATCGACATTTATCGAACGTCAGGACAATCACGTGAGCCAGATCACTGCCCGTTTGCCCGACGAGGTTGTCGAAGCCCTCGACGCCGCCGCCCACCGGTTGAATCGTAGCCGCGCCGAGATCGTCCGCCAGGCCATCGAGCGCTATCTGGAGGATTTCGACGACCTGTCCGTCGCTCTCGAACGACTTCAGGACCCGAGTGACCCTGTACTGGACTGGGATGAAGTCCGTGCGACGTTACTCGATCACGATTAAGCGGAGCGCCGCTCGCGAGCTTCAGCGAGTCCCCCTGTCCGACCGTACGCGCGTCGCGCTGGCCATCGATCGGTTGGCCCATAGTCCGATGGCCGGGAGTCCCCTCAAGGGAGGGCTCAAAGGCATCCGTCGGTTGCGGGTGGGCGACTATCGGGTTCTATATGAGGTCAAGGAGACCGCATTAGTCGTGCTGGTCGTCCGTATCGCCCACCGGCGCGATGCATACCGGCGTCCGGTCGCCTGACGCTGCAGATCAGAGCCGCACGATCGGCAACTCGATGCGGCTCGGGTACTCCGAGTCGTGATGAATCCTGATCTCGCTGGTCTGCATCCGCGTAGCGGTCGCGATCGGCTCGCCCGTGTTCGGGTTGGGGTCGAGGATCGGGAACTCCGTGCCCGAGACCGTCACGCGTAGCACGTTGCCCGCGGCCATGGTGTGCCCGACGTACGCCAGGGGGATCCGCACGGTGTAGACCCTGCCGGGCTCGAGTCGCACCTGCCGGTCGAAACCCTCGTGGTAGCGCAGCCTGAGGTTGCCTCCGGCCCCGAGGCGGATGGCCCTGCCGTCGGGGTAGACCTCGTGCAGGTTCACGACCAGGTCGGTATCCGGCGTCGATATCGAGACGTGGACCACGGCCTGGCTTTCCCCGATGACGGTCACCGGCTCCTCGAGCGGCGCCGAGTCGTAGACCAGGACCGCTTCGTTCCGGTGCGAGTCGGAGTACTCGCCGATCCCGGTCATCATGTCGGTGATCGCCACCACCGGCTTCGACGGATCGGCGATCGTCACGTCGGCGGGGGCGGCCGAACCGGGCGCGAACCCCAACGATCCGTTGCCCTCCACGCCGTTGGCCGCGCCTTCGCTGGCCAGGTAGACCGGCGTCTTGGTGAGGTCGGGCACCGGCAGGCTGTCGAACTCCCGCCAGACGTTGCTGCCCGTGACGAACACACGAACGCGTTGCGGCAGGGACACCGACGCCGGCAGCCCCTTGAGGTAGCGGTCAAAGAAGGCGATGCGCAGCGCCGACATGTCGACGAGGCCAGCGCCGTCGAACTGGTACGGCCCGTCCTGCGGCGGGATGCCGACGTAGGAACCGCCGTGGTTCCACGGTCCGATCAGGAGCTTCCGGTTCTGTGGATTCGGCGCGTTCTCCTCCAGCGCCCGCCAGGCGTGCAGGGTGCCGATCGTCGGGTCGAAGTTGCCGCTCACCAGCAGGACGGGGATGGCGACCCTGGCGTAGTGCTCGTCCATCATCATCGTCTCGCGCCAGTAGTCGCTGTTCATGACCGGCTCCTCGAGGAACCTGCGGTACTGGGCGAGTTCGTCGCCATCGAGGTAGCCGTTCGCGGAGTCGATGAGCGGGCGTGAGGTGAGCAGCCGCTGCCACTCGGGGTCGTCGATGACCCGGCGGGAATCCATGAAGCCCACGCCGGTTTCCTCGAAGGAGCGCAGCCGGAGCAGCTTGTGCCAGTTCAGCATGTGGTAGCGCATGAAGATGCCGCCCGAGTACGGCGTCTCCCGGAAGAAGTGGGACGACGGCACGAACGGGATGATCGCCTTCAGCGCCGACGGAGCGGTGCTCGCGGCCTGGAGTTGGGTCATTGCGTTGTACGAGCCATGGTCCATGCCGACGTTGCCGTCGCTCCAGGGCTGTGCGGCGATCCACGCGATGCAGTCGTAGCCGTCGTTGCGGTCGTCGGCGATGAACCGGTAGTGCCCGTCGTTGTCGCCGATGCCGCGTGCGAGTTGCCAGACGACGGCATAGCCCGCCTCGAGGTAGGCATCCATGATCGGGTTGTGGCGGGGCCCGATGGAGAGCAGGTAGGGCGTGCGTACGAGCACCGTGGGGAAAGGCCCCTCGCCGGCCGGCAGGTTCACGTACGTCAGGAGCCTCGCGCCGTCGCGCATGGCCACGCGAACCTCGATTTCCGCAGGCCGGGCAGCGGGATTCGCCGCGCCCTGCGCCCAGGACGCGCCGCCCAGAACGCAGGCAAGCACCCACGCCAGGACCAGCCCATGACGAACGTCGATGACTCGTTTTCTCATTGGTTCCCTCCCGCGAGCCCGGTTTCCGTCACATGCTGTAACCGATCCTCAACCCGTAGGTCCGCGGCGGCGCCAGCAACCCGCGCATGCCGAGCAGCCCACTCGGGTAGATCTGCAGCACGTAGACCTCGTCGCCCAGGTTCTTGCCCCAGGCGGCCACCGTCCAGCGTCCGTCGGGATTGGTGTAGGTGACGTAGGCGTTCCAGAGTTCGTAGCTGTCCTGCTTCGTCTGGTCCACGTTGAACTGGTCGAAGTAGATCTTGCCGCTGGTGATGTACTCGCCGCGCAGCGCAAGGGACCCCGCCCCGTCGAGTTCGAAGGCGTACTCCGCGCCCACGTTGGCCTTGAGCCTCGGCGAGTGGATCATCCGGTTGCCGGAGAGATCCTGGAGCGCATTGCCGGCATTGGGGTTCGCCGTGATGTAGTCCTCGTACGTGCCGTCGATCCAGGCGATGGACACGTCGAGCTGGAAGCTCGGAGCGGGTATGAGGCTGCCTTCGATCTCGATGCCCGTGACCTCCGCCTTGGACGCGTTGTCGATCGGGATGGGCGCGCCGGTGACCTCGGGATAGATGCGCACCTGGATGTCGGTGTAGTCGTAGATGAAGGCCGTGACCGCGCCGCGCACGCGGCCCTCGGCCGCCGTGCCCTTCAAGCCCGCCTCGTAGTTCCAGAGATACTCCGGGTCGAACACCGGGGAGTTCGAGACCGAGTTGAAGCCACCGCTCTTGAAGCCGCGGCTGGCGGTGGCGTAGACGAAGAGGTCTTCGCCGAGGTCGTAGCCGATGGTGAACTTCGGCGTGAACGCGTCCCAGGATGCGGTGCCGGACGAGTCCGGCAGCATCACCCCGTTCATGATCGTCACGTGGTCCTTGGTCTCGTCGCTGTAGCGCAGGCCGGCGGTCAGCTTCAGCCGCTCGGTCGGGTTGAAGGCGACCTCGCCGAACAGCGCCCAGGCCTCGACCCCCAGGTCGGAGAGCGGCACCAGCGCGAGCAGGCCGCCGAGCAGTTCGAGGTTCAGGTCCTGCCGCGCGTCCTCGTCGAAGTAGAAGTACCCGGCCATCCACTCCCAGGCCCCAGCGCCCGTGTACTCGATGCGCAGCTCCTCCGAGATCGTCCGGGACTCCTCCTCCGAGACCGGCACCACCGAGAGGAGCGGCCGCTCCGTGCCGTCGGCGTCGTAGTCGAGGTCCGTCTCGAAGTGCTTCCAGGCGGTGAGCGAGGTGATCCGGAAGTTCTCGAAGTCCCAGGTGAGGCTGGCGTTGAAGCCGCGCGAGTCCATGTCGTTCCTGGAGTCGCTGACCCGGAAGTCGGAACCGTTGACGAAGGGGTCCGGGTCGAACGCGAGGCCCGCGTGCCCGGCCCCCGGGGCGAGGACCCGGGTCGAGACCACGCCGAGCGCCTTGTCCTGCAACAGGTCGTAGCGCAGGAGCGCCTCGAAGCGGTCGCTCGGCTGCCACTTGAGCGAGGCGTTGGCGGCGAACATGTCCTCCACGTCGAGGCGCTCGCGGAACACCGGGTTGTAGGAGTAGTTCTCCTTGTTGTCGTAGACCAGGGCCAGGCGGCCAAAAACCGTGTCGGAGAACGCCCCCCCTCCCGCAGCCCGCACCTTGCGTCCCGAGAAGTTGCTGACTTCCACGTCGCCCTTGAACGACGTCTCCGCCGACGGCTGCTTCGTGACGATGTTGATGGCGCCCCCGGTGGCGTTCCGGCCGTAGAGCGTCCCCTGCGGCCCCTTGACCAGTTCCACCCGCTCGACATCCACGAAGTTGTTGAGGGCCGTCGTGAACCGCGGGGTGTAGACGCCGTCGACGTAGATCGCCACGCTCGAATCGGCGCCCACGGCGATGATCTCGTTGCCGACGCCGCGCATGAAGATGTTCGAGCCGCCCGCCGAGACGTTGTTCGCCGTCAGGCTCGGCGCGAAGCGGCCGAGGTCCGCCACGTCGTCGAGGATCGCCTGTTCGAGCCTCTCGTCGTCGAAGGCGCTCACCGCCACCGGCACCTCGTAGAGGTTCTCCTCGCGCTTCTGCGCCGTGACGACAATCTCCTCGAGAGCCTGCTGGCCGTGGGCGACGTTTCCAACCAGAAGCAGCGGTGGCAGGGCGAGCGCGGGCAGCCAGGGGTTGCGTTGGCCGTCTCGCCGAGAGCAGATGGCTTTGAGAGCTTTCATGTCCGGTTTCTCCACGCGAACGCGAGGTCGACTTGCCTTTCGGAAACGACGCGCTGATCCGGCCCTCCCCTCAGTTCGGGCGCGGCGCGAGCTAACATCCGCGGTCGGACAGGCAGGGACTCGGTGACATGATCGACACTACGGGACGGACAGCCGCGTTGGCCTTCGCGGCGTTGCTCGCCGGCTGCGCGCCCGCGGACGATGCCCCGCGCGAAGACACGGAACCCGGACAGGTCGACAAGGGCATGGTCGTCGGCACCACCGGCGCCGCCGCCGTGCAGGCCGGGGTAGACATCCTGAAGGCGGGCGGCTCGGCGATGGACGCCGCGCTCGCCACCGCGATGGCGCAGGTGACCCTGGCCGCCGGGAGCTGGGTCAGCTTCGCGGGCATCATGACCCTCGTCTACTACGACGCCGACACAGACACCGTCTACAACATGAACGCCTCGTACAACACGGTGACCGGCGAGGACGACCCGATGACCATCCCGGGCGTGGACATGGACGACATCCTGTCCACGAAGATCCACCCGTCCGGCCGCGCGACCCTGGTGCCGGGATTCATGAAAGGCGTGGAAGCGGGTCATGCGCGCTTCGGCAAGGTTCCTTTCGCGGGCCTGTTCGACGCATCCATACGCATCGCGGAGGAAGGCATCCCGTTCAACGCCGGCCTGGTCCAGAACCTCCAGTTCCGTTCCAACGTGCTCTCCCGCCGGCCGGAGACCCTGGCGGTCTTCTCACGCGAAGACGGGGCCCTGTACGAACTCGACGACACCTTCCGCCAGCCGGCGCTCGCGGCGACGCTGCGCCGGGTCGCGGCCGACGGCAACGTGGACTATCTCTACACGGGCGAGTGGGCCGAGAAGCTGGTCGCGGCGGTGCGCGAGGAAGGCGGCCGGATGACCATGGACGACCTCGCGGCCTACGAGGTCCTCTGGAGCGACCCAGTGGTGGCCGACTACGCCGGGCACCGGGTCTTCTCCCACGGACTTCCGGCCACCGGCGGCGTCAACACCACCGAGGCGCTGAACGTCCTCGAAGCCGCCGACATCAAGTCGATGGGGCACTACACGGAATCGCCCGAAGCCCTGTTCT
>JAPPHP010000216.1 GCA_028821035.1 Gammaproteobacteria bacterium
AACTGGTTCTCAATCGCAGGCTCAACTACCGGAACGTCGTGCTGACGGATCGCCCTGGGGGCGAGATCGGCTACGTGCTCCGCAACGGCGAGCGACGCTTCGTGCCGTGGCTCGGGTTTATCGAGCGTGCTGCGGCGCGAACGCTCGAGGGCGCCAGGCCCGTTCGTCTTGCCGACATCACGCGCGTAGGTGTCGCCGGTTGACCGGCGCCGGAGTGGCGCGACGTTCCGCCTGGTGAGTGCGTGCATGGCTGCCTGACGAGCCAGGGGGCGTTCGCCATCTACGACGCGGTGGTCGCGCTGGTGGGAGCTGCGGAGAGTGCGGACTCGAGGGGCATGTGGACGAGCTAAGGCAACCAGGGCCGCGCCGAGGGAGCGACCTCGTGATCCGAGCATACGGGACGCCCCTGGTGGCGTCCCGTCTCCGGACACACCAACGATCCGACGGGGTCTTGGGCGTCGGCGTCGCCGTGGCAAAGCCGTGCGTAGGTCCACGCGCGCGTCCGGCGGTTACCGGTCAGTGAATGAGGCCCCGGCGAGATCGTGCACCCATGCAGGCAGGGGCGTTTGGTGACGGTGCACGATGCCGTCATGGATGGACAGCACCAGCTCGAAGGGACGCTCGGAGTCAGAGTTGTCGTACAGACCCACGTAGTCGCACAGGGCGAGGGTTTCCCTGACGTTCGCCCTCAGCCGGTGGACGCGGGGCTCGATCTTCTCGGGAGGGACGGAGTGGCCCCCCTTGTCGACACGGTCGAGGACACGAGCCGCGTAAAGGCCTGTGGACAGATGAATGTAGATCAGGTTGACCTGGTACTCGCGCTCCCGTGCGTTGCGCACGAACTCCACCTTGGAGGTATGGGAGAACACGGTCTCCACGCAAAACGACTCGCCTGACTCGAGATAGCGCTTTCTTTGGGCCTCCGCTTCGAAGGCTGCCTGGTAGCCCACGCGTTCCGGTGCATCGGGCGAGAGTTGTTGCGCAATCACGTCTGGGTTGACGCAGGGCAAGTCACGTAGCGGCGAGTCACGGCGGAACGTGGACTTCCCCGCCCCGTTGCCGCCAACGAGTAGCCAAAGTTGCGGGCGAGTCACGACGACTCGTCTGCCGACTCCTCCACGAACACGCCGTCGCGCACCCTTCCGGTCGCAACAGCACCGTCGGCCGCAACGCGATCCACGAGTGCGGGATCCGTTCTCGACTGTCGGTAGTGGAATGGGGCGTTCCGGATTTCGTCCGCGATCCGCGACCTGTCGAGTCCTTTCGTGACCTCCTCCGGAGCAAGGGACGGGACAGCGCGACGTTGGACTTCCAGCCGGGCTCGACCAGCCCAGACGTCCTTGAGGTCGTCATCGTCGACCAAAGCCTCCAAGTTGCGCTTGGGGCTATCCAGGTCTGGCACTCGATAGGTGGCGTACTGACACCTGGGGTTAGTCTTGTAGGCCATTTGCTCCAAGAGAACGGCGACATAGCGAAAATGGGCCGGTGTCGCGTCGGACAACGCCTCGACGATGTCGACATAGGAGTGCCTGGACAGATCGAGACGGCACGACAACACTAGTTCCTGGCCGTCCGAACGTCGTAGCGTCGCGCCCTGCAGGCTCTCCATTGCGATGCGCAGGGCGAGCACGGCGTTTTGGTTTGGTTGGGAGCCCGTCGCGGCTCGGATCGCGCGAGCCAACGTGCTTGCTCTCGGCAAGCGTGTCTTCAGGGGGCTCTGTTCTACGAAGTGACAGACGAAGGAGGCCGCCTTCTTGAAGGGACTCACCGCCTCCGCGCCGCCGTGGGCGTCGAGGTGTTCGCGCATGCTGTCGAGCACACGCTCTAGCGCGTCGACATCGACCTCAACATCGCGAGCACCGAGCGTGGTATAGAAGCGGCTCACAAATCCCAAGACGTTGATGATGTCATGCTGCGCGAAGAGCATGAAAAAGGGCTGTCGTTCAGTCCTCGGTTCCGAACAGCCGCTCGTCTTCCATGGCCGCGAATGCCCCGAGGTCCCACGCCCCGGCGTGCCACACTCGCCGCAGGCCACCCGGCGCATTGGGCTGGGCGAACACTGGGGCAGAGGCGGCACGCACCTCCCTCCTGCCCGAGGCGCCGACATCGCTCAGGCAATGGAAAATGATCTCGGTCTCGGTTTCCTCGATTTCGGGGCGCGACCCTTTCGGCACCGTGTATCCCCATCTGTTCGCGGCAAAACGGCAGTGTATGCGTGCTGCGAACGCTGTGCAAACCACGTGTGGACGGCGTGTAGATATACGTTGTACGCCTATCAAATATAAAATCACGTCTATTCGAGACGTCGTTTTGCGGGTTGACGCGCCTTGGCGGCTGCCGTTCCCGCGAACTCGATGTCCAGCTATCGGGCGGAGGCCGCCAGAAGGCGCCTCGGCACGAACCAGGAGCGCGGCGATTGATTGATCGGAGATCAATCGCCGCTTCTCGTAGCGGCCAACGCGCAAGAAATGGTTGACGCTGACCACCCCAGAACTCGGCGGCGTAAACGCGTACCCGATTCCCGCGTCGCGAGATTCACCATCTGGGACCGGAATTGCCGTCGGCCGGAATCGCATTCCCTGCGCATGTGATTCGCACGATGTCACAGGAATGCTCGACCACCGTGTTCTCGTACTTCCCGCTGAACGCCGTGCTCTCGCACCGGGAACGCAAGTCCCGGGCGACAAGTTCCCGAAAGGACGAACCCGTAACGACGTACGCACGCTCGGGATCCTCGTCCCGGTCGCGCCACTTCGCCATCGCGACTCCGACGCATCCGCCACGCAGCGACTTGCCTTCGGCGTTGGAGAAGCAGGCGTTGCCGCCTCCCTGCCTGCGGCACTCGGCCGCAGCCGTCAGTCCCGCGTCGTGCTGCGAGTCGGTATGCGAACCGATGCCGAAATACCCCGATTCGCCCGGCGGGATACGCGTGCCCGGCGCTGGCGCCGTCGCCACTGCAAGGAAGTGCTCTTCGCCCGCGACGATGTCGATGGGGGGACCGACCCCATCGGCTCCCTCCGCCCACTCGCCCTCCGATTCCTCCAACCGCGCCAGCCTCTCCTCCAGGATCTCGATCTCCCGCTCAAGGCCAGCGTAGTAGTCCGCGAGCCACGAACGTGCCGCCTGGTTTACGCGGACGCTGACGGTAACCCGACTGAACTCCGGATCATAGAAACGATCCAGTTCGCGGAAATAGCCCGCAACGCCCGCGTTCCTCTCATGCGTCCAACGGTCTTTCGGCGCGCTGAAGACGTGGATCTCGTGCCGATAGGTGTGCTCGACGAAGATCTCACTCGGGAGATCCTCCGCCTGCATGGCCACCTCGCAGTACGTCGGCGTCTTGTCCGGCAGCCCCAACCACGCCTTGCCCTCCTGCAACGAGCCGCGGTCCGCGATACGTAGCGCCAGTTCGCCACCACCGGAGAACCAGTCCGGCCCTGCGACGTAGGTCCGGGATTCGACACCGACCATTGTCCAGGTCGAGACCATGAGATAGTCCATGTCCGGTGTCAGCCTGCATCGGTCCCCGATCTGCGCATGTGCGGCGCAGCTGAGAAGCGCGGGCAGTAGTGCAGACCGAACGATTCGCGTCATGGACCTGCTAGCTCTCGAGACGTATCGCGCCCTGCTAAGGCAACCTCGCAAGCCTCGGCAAGTAACCCTTCTCCAGTGTGTGCGGATTCTTGATCTTCACGAGAATCGTGCCCAGCCCACCGATAAAGCTCCATGCGTCCCGGGCGAAGCGTCTCCAGGTACTCCGTTTGTTGTCCACCTCGATCGCCCCAACGCCTTTCACCAGCAAACGTCGGACACCCGCGTGCGAGAACCGCTGTTCCGAAGGCAGGTGAGGTACGACGTCGCCTTCATTCACGACACGGTAGTTGCACCTGTAACGGAGCTTCCCGTTCAACCATTTCGCGAACTCGCCGTCACCCACACGGGGGGCTCCATAGGTATAGAGACCCTTCACGTCGATCCCGTTCTCGATCAGCGTCGCCACCAGGAGAGTGGCTAGCGCGCCACCGAGACTGTGGCCGGTGACCCAGATATCGCGGTCGCCCTTCATCCCGCCGAGAAGCGACCCGATCCGCAGTGTCGAAACGAAGAAGGCATCCTGGAAGCCCTCGTGTACGTGACCCTCTGGCCCCGGGTCCTTCGCAATCTGGATGTTGGTAAGCCAGTCGGGTAATCCAGCGGTGCCCCTGAAAGCAACCAGTATCCGCTCCGCGTCCGCGGCGATGTAGCCCTGGGTGTCGATCCCGCCGCCTCGCTTGATGTCGAAGAAGTGGACGCTCCCGAACCCCCACAAGCCGGCCGTGTCCTGTACTTGCTTCTCCTCCCGGTAGGCTAGCTGACATGCCAGTGCGAACGAGTAGGCGTCTCTAGCGTTGAAGCTGCGCCCATAGGTGGGATCGAATTTCATGCGGGAAGCTGAACCCTCCGCGTTTGCGTCGACGTGTGTGGCAGCGTCCACCTTGTGTGCAACGAAATGCGTAGGCGCGCCAAACGCGTCGTGTTGCGAACTCGGGCCGGAGAGCTGCGTCGCAAGGCGGATTCCGATGCCACGTTCCGGATCCTCCGCGGGTCAAGAGACGGTCGGACGCGAATCAGCTGTCCTGACGACTCTGGATGGACGGTAGCTGAGCGGCCATGACGGCGTGCTCAATAGCCTGAGCCCAGGACGTGGACGCGTCCTTGCGCCTTTCGAAGAACTGACGGCAGGCGGACAGGGTCGCAACTGCCCGGTCGGCGTTTTCTTTCATGTGTGCCGCCGCGCCGTTCAGATTGTCGAGTTGCTCGCGAGCCGCGTCGAGTTGTTCTTGGAGGGCCGCTCCGTCCGCGGCCGTTGCCCGCTGCAGCGCGCTGCCGACAACCTGTTCCACGACGTGCTCCAGACGTGCCAGACCCGCCTCGACCGCATGCGCCTGCTCTAAGTTGCGCGCATTCGTGAAGGCGATGTCCTCCGAGGTCTGAACGTCGGCCGCGAGGGTTTCGAGATCCTTCTGGAGGTCCGCACAGTCGACGGCGAGTTCGGCGAGTGCGCCGGCGAGCGCACCCTGGGCGTTGTAGTAGGACAGAACCATAGCGCAGGCCGCTCTCGCTTGCTCAAGGTTGGCTCCGGCGTCGGTGTGGCCCTCGGAGCGTGCCTTGGCGTATTCGTTGAGAACGCCGAAGGGCTGGCGACGCGTGCTTTTGTCGAGTCGGTCGGCGGCTTGCCTTGCCTCGCGAACAGCGTTCAGGACGTTGCGTCCCGCGGCCTCCGAGCCCGAGCGGTCGGCAGCCGGTGGTTCGTCGAGCTGTCGTTGCAGTTCCTTCATCCGGCTCGCGACTAGAGCCGGCGATGACGGACCGGGCGGGTCGCTTTGGCTGTTCGCGGCATCGCCGGCACCGGTGTGCAATCCGCCAGCCTTGCGGGCGGCCTCTTCCACCCTTGCCGCCAGGTTGCCGTCGTCCCTGGCAGTCCCGTGCCCGGGGCCCTCCTCAGGAAGTTGGTCCGGAAGTGCTTCGACGGCATTGCGAAGCACGGTCGTTTCCTGACGAGTCAGCGCCGCGCCTTCGGGGTCGTCGCTGGGACTGGGGAGACTCAACTCGAATGCGGAAATCCCCCGTTCCCAGTACCCGTCAGCGACGTCGCGGCGTAGCTGCCGAAAGGCGGCTCGCAACGAGGACGCCAGAACGTCGATACGCGATGGGATTTGGGCTCTCCCCCTGGCTTCGGTCAGACTGCGTGCCAGTTCGGAAGCCGCGTCATTTGCGCTCTCTTCGAGGGCCTGCCTGTCTTGGTCTGTCGGCCATCCGTCGCCGAGTTGCACGAGTTCGGCTTCAGCAGCGGCGTTGTCGGCCACCCCGAGCTCGCGAACCTGGTCCCCCAGATACGACGAAAGCTGCCGACCGTATTGGGCAACCTCGTCGTCGATGCGCGCCTCCAGCGTGGGCAGGAGTTCGTTCACCAGTCTTTGCGCGTCCGGGGGAAGCACGGAGATGATGCTCGTGAACGGCTCTGTCAGCTTGTCTTTTCCGGCGTCCTTGTCGTCACTCTCCATCGTGCGGCTCCTCGTGGTGTTGGCGCGGGGACTCGTGGCAAGTCGCGTCGTCGAGCGTCGGCTCGCATTGCCCGCCTTCCGGGTATCGCAACAGACACTCGCCCCCGGATTCCTGGCAACTTGCGGCTGCGACGTCGAGGCAGTTGGGATTGCTGATCTTGTCGAAGTTAACTGGCAGGCAGCGTACTGCGTGGAAGCTCTCGAGTGCTTCCTCGAACGTCTGCTCGATGGACTCCTTCGCGGGGGTCGCCGCCGTGGTCGACCTGGCGGCAAAGGACTCCCTGAGGCACCGCTCGACCTCGAGTCGAGTTGGCCACATCGGCGCCGGCGAGATGTCGGCGGCCTTGCGGAAAAGCCTTTCGGCAAGAGGCGTCTCGAGACGGTCCCTCAGTTCGTCGGCACGGGCGCGAATGGAGTCGAGGCCTTGGCGGTACCGCTGGACTTCCGGGCGGCAGTCTTCTGCGTTAACGAGGGCGCGCATCTCTTCACGGTAACGAGCGAGCGCCTGCCGGTGCGTCGCGGCCGCAGTGCATGCGCTAGTAACGGCGGCGGCGCGGATACGCCCCCGGGCGACACTCATCCAGGCCCGCTCGTTCTCGACACGGTCGGCCCGTGCAACGGACAGTTCTTGCCGATAGTAGTACTGCCGTCGAACATCGGGTTCGCCGGCAGCCTTGTTCGCATCGCTCAGGCTAATCCGCTGCGTCAGGTCGTTCAGCTCGGTCTTCGTCTTGTTGCCGAGTGCCGATGCCACGAGCACTTCGCAATCCGCCGTGCGCCGGGCCGCGGCGCGTTCGAAGTTCGCCAGCAGTTCGGTGTACCTGGTATTCAAGGCCACGACCGTGCCTTGTACCGTCGCGGCCTGGAACGCGCGCCTGGCCGCCTCGTTCGCCTCTGTCTGGGACTCAATGAAGGCCTCGGTCCATTCCTGCACCGCGTCGAGGTGCTCGGCGAGGGGCGCGGACGCGCAGCCCGACAGACACAGGACCGAGATACACGCCGACGCTCGCCAACTCAGTTCGGTCAATCTGGCCGCCGGCGAGCGCTGGGAATGCCGCTGGCTACTCATCGGAAGGGACTCGTGTAGATGAACCGTAACCGCAGCCGCAATGAGTCAAGCGACGGCGGCGACTCGCCGTCGGGGCCTGATGGTTGCGTTTGTTTTGGACCGTCAATTTGTCGCGGCTTCCGTGGGAGCGGCTGCGTGCCCCGGATTTCCCCGAACACCGCTTGGGCGACCCGGGTCAGCACGAGATGGCCAAGGTCCGGGAAGAGACCCAGCAGGAAAGCAATGGGCAGCAGCGCATGGGATGTCCAATCGTCGACCGATCCGGCGGAGATCAATTCCGTGGCGGTGAGGACCCAGATGACCGCTATGGCGAGCACGGGCGTGTACAGCAGCGACATCAACACACGCAGCGTCTCGCGCGGTTCCCACGGCACGGTTTGCGCCGCGTCGTCTGTCGGCTCCGGGTCGCGATCCAACGAGCGAAGGCGGGCGAATGAGATGCCGAAGTCGATGAGTCTGCGCACGAGCACGCCCAGCATGGTCAGGAGCACCAGCTCCAGCCACCGGAAGCTGCCGATCGTCCAGAAGAAGCCAATCCCTTCACTGGCTATGCGCTTCAGGCGGTAGTGAAAACAGCCCTCGGATACGCAAACCGCCTTGGTCTCGTCCTCCCCGAGCTGGCCGTCTGCGGGCTCCGGGTAAGCGTGGGCCCACGTGCAGTCACCGTCGCCCGAGTCCTGGTCGGGTTCGGGACCTCTTAAGAACCTACGCAGGTTGGCGCCGATGTCGAATAGGCGCTGACAGACTTCGTTCCCTGCCTGCAACGCCGCGCGCTTGAGAAGGACGGGCCTCAGGACATCTTCGACTTCATCAAGTGTGGCATTGCGAGGCGGCGGGCTCAGAACGATTGCTTCGGCGATGCCGCCGCGAATTGCTGCAATCAGCAGACGCGCCGTGACTTCGTCAGGCGGTCGGTTAAGCAGATTCTTGTGGGTCGGCGACTTGATTCGTAGCCTGTACGTTCGCTCGTCCGGTTGGATGGCGTCGTCGTAAGTAGCCGGCGCGAGCTCCGACAGACCGGCAACTACGTAGTCGGGGTACGCCGTGGTCGTCTGGAATCTGCCCAGCAGGTCTCCGATGGCGCTCCCGAGCTTATCGTTGTACGTATCGAGCGCGTAGGCTGTTTCGATCAGCAGTCCTTTCGCCGCCGGCAATTCGCCGATTCCAAGAGGTCCCGGGGTGTACACGGTTGCGTCGTAAGCTTGCCCGTCCACCGTTAGTTCCAACCGCTTGGTCTGTGGACTCGGGCGCACCGAGTACTGCTTGACGGCGTTGTCGAGTTCTTCGCTGATGCTGGCGTCGTAGCGGGATTTGAGAAGCAGGTGGGCACCGACGTACCCAATAATGGCGATGATCGCGACCACCAGCCATGCGAACGCGTGGATCGGCTCGCTTAGCCACCAACGGCGCAGGCGCAGGCGTCGTGGTGGCCGCCGGCCACCGACATCCGCAGGTCCAGACCACGCACGTGTCCTTCTGGTTACCATCGCGCGCCACTACGCTGAAGCCGAAGTCGGCCGGCAACAGACTAGTTGATGGGGTAGGACCGAGCAACCGATCCGCTGCTTCGCGCCCTATCGCGCCGCTCCGCCCAAGACGAGGAACTCCATCCGGTCAGCAGTGTCGTTGGTCCGGGCCCGACCAGCATGGACCGTGCTCCGTGGACACATCCAGTTCGTACTTCGCCCATGACAGCCAGACGCCTGAGCGGGAGCCGTGTAGTCTTGGTGGTCTAGTGGTTTGAAGGCCGCAGCGGGGTGATCCGGATGATTGACAAGGCTCGCCGGCGGCGGGACATGACCGGTGTCGCGGTCATCGCGCTGATCTTCGTCGCTGGTACGCTTTACGTGGCGTGGGCCGAATACTGCGCGGTCGCGGTTATTGCCTTGACTGCTCCGCTCTTCGGACTGTTGCTCGCCTACTGCTTGTTCGGAAGGGGCCTGAACTGAGGTGGTCCCGGTTCGTTGGACAGTCCGAGGGCGGAACTAAGGTGTACTCCG
>JAPPHP010000276.1:0-3570 GCA_028821035.1 Gammaproteobacteria bacterium
TCACCGGCCGCTTGTGCGTTCCCTGTCCCAAGCGGCTCGACCCGGGCAGGCCAGGGGGCAAGTGTGCCAAACGCCCCGGCGTTCCACCATGAAATCCCCCGGCGGCGCACGCGCGTCGCGAGATGGCGCACGTGACGTCGGGCTCCGGGCGCACGTGTTTTGCGGCCTGGGCGTACAGGCAACCGCGCGACGGGACAGTATTTTGCGAGTCCCTAACGCGAGTCGGAGACTGACGATGAAAACCTGGAGATTCACGAGCGCACTGGCCCGTTCCGCGGTGTTGGCGCTGATCCTGGCCGCCGGCGCCCACGCGGAAGAAGGAGCAGCGACCGTGGACGTGAACACGGCGGATGCCGAGACCATCGCACAGGTGCTCGATGGCGTCGGGCTGACCAAGGCGGAGGCGATCGTGCGCTACCGCGAGGAGAACGGCCGGTTCACCGACGCCTACGACCTGACCCGGGTCCGCGGCATTGGCGACGCCACCGTCGCGCGGAACGAGGAACGGATCGCCCTCGGCGACTGACTGGCACGGGGCGCCCGGATGCCGGGCGCCCCTGACTCCCCGCACGTCTCGACCCGTGAGTCCTTCTGGTAGTGCTACGGAATTGACGGGCGGAATGCGCTCCGTACGCTGACTGCCTGGCCTCCTGAGACCACTGCCACATCGCCGCCGGCTCAGGGACAACGGCGGCGTGGCGGCGGATTCCTCTCGCTGCTACGCTACCCTTCGGCTTTGCTAAGAGGAACGCGACGTTGCCAGAGCCCCTGGAGAGAATCCCCGCCGTCACAGCAGACGAATCCGACACTCCGTACCAAGCCGCGTTGAGCGGTTTGGCGGCCCACGAGCTTGTTTTCGCGGTGGTAGGTCCAGTTGGCTCAGGAACCAGCCAGATCGCCTCGGACTTGAATGAGCTTCTCGAACCACGCGGCTTCAAATCCAACATCCTCAAAGCCCGCGAGGTCATCGAGGCAGAGGCGCGGCCTCAGTTTCCTCCACGAGCCACTCCCTTCCAAATCGCCCATGCTCTTCAGGACGCCGGCGACCAGTTGAGGAAGTCCAGCAACGACAACGCAGTGGTTGCAGTTGGACTAGTGGAACTCATCCGAAAGAAGCGTGCGGAGATTCAGGGCGACAAGATTGAGCCGAGCGTCGCCGTAGAACCTGACGGGAGTCGCCACGCCTACATCCTCGACTCGATCCGCCATCCGGAAGAAGTTGAGCTACTACGCAGGGTATACCAGGACGCGTTTTGCCTTATAGGTGTGTTTTGCGAAGAGTCTGAGCGCCTCCAGCGTCTAACGGAGAAGTTCAGCCAAGGGGCGGGCAAGGACGATATCCTGTCGTTCATGGGCCGCGACGAAAACGCGCCTGAGACCTATGGACAACAGGTCTCGGATGCTTTTCATCTCTCAGACTACTTCGTCGACAACACAGTCCGGCGAATCCAGCCGGCGGCTGGCCGACGGGAGAATAACCCCGATTGGGATGTTCCGGACCAACTCGGCCGCTTGGTCGAGATCCTAACTCGGGGCGAGATTGTCCGACCAAGCCCCAATGAAATGGGAATGTTCCATGCCTACGGTGCCCGAATGAGAAGTAGCTGTCTATCCCGCCAGGTAGGCGCGGCGCTATTGGATCGCTCGGGAACTCTGATCGCGACGGGTACAAATGAGGTACCTCGTGCTGGTGGCGGCCTATGTGGCAGCAACTCCTCAGCTCACCATTCGACGGATTTCAGATGTCATGCGCACAATGGATTCTGCACAAATACCATGGAGCAGAATCGTATCAGGGAGGAGCTGATAGAGTCCGTCCGGTCGACACTAAAGCCCAACGACGAAGAATTGACCGCTCTGGAAGGCCAGATAGGCCGTAGTCCTATTGGTCAACTGTTGGAGTTTAGCCGCTCAGTGCATGCTGAGATGGACGCGCTTCTATCAGCAGGCAGGAATGGTATCCCAACTGTCGCAACGAAGCTTTTCGTGACGACCTTTCCCTGTCACAATTGCGCCCGTCATATTGTCGCGGCGGGCGTAGAGGAGGTTCAGTATATTGAACCCTACCTTAAGAGCAAGGCGATACCCTTACATGGTGATGCTATAGTCACTGATAGACGACAGTGGATCTCCCCCTTCGCGGATAACCAAGGTGCCGGCGATCCCAATGTGCTCTTCCGGCCTTTTATAGGTGTCGCGCCACGCCTATATCGCCGTGCTTTTCTGGAACGAAAGCCGTTAAAGGATCCACAAACAGGTTATATGGTGGATCGAGGCGGTCGGGACGAGAAGTACCCAAGAACAGAAATACTAAAAGTTAGTTACCCGCAGGTCGAGGCTTACCTAACGCGGCTAAAGTCAGAAAATCAACCAACACCCTAAGTGCTATTGTAATGAAAGAACGTCGTTGGATCAGCCATCTGCGGCTGTTGGACGGTAAAGGCAGTGCAGCCCAACCGAATTCGCCGGTAGAGTTGGATCCAAGACAAATGTCGCTACCTTACGCTGACAGGCTTGCTTTTCATTTGGTTCTCGTCGATGCGTTGGATCGAGATGCATTTCGAGAGATCATGGAGGTGCTGTTGCCCTCTTGGATCGTAGATGTGCGGGCCGTTCCGAGGTTCGATGTTATCGAGAGTTCTCGTCAGGCGTTGTTCGCTTTTATTGGTGAACGCAAGATCAGGTATGTGGACCTGTTTGGAATGTTGGGGATTCGCTCGTACCGGTCAGAGGAAGCGGACCCGGCAATTTGGTCAGCCAAGCTCGCGGAGCTGTTAGCGAGTGCGGACGAAAGAGGTCCGTATCTTCTGCTGTTCGACAATAGACGGCTGTTGCTCTCGACCAATCAGGTGCTTCCGAAGCATCTTATCGAGGGTATAGGCGAGCCGAACTTTTCGTTGGTTTTGGGTGCCACAGACCTACACGGACAACGCCACTCGTTGGACGGTCGTTGATTCAATGTCCGAGGCGAAAGGGACGGAGTTGGCCAGACCGGAGGGAGGCGGTAGGGGCCGGGGTCGGGGCGGCTTCGTGTGGAGTCCTTGGATGAACTCGAGCAACTCCAAGACGCGGCTGGTCGAGGGGATGGGGGAGCCAAGGATCACCTCGCTGGACCACGCGAAACGTCAGAAGATCCGCTGATCTGTGTTGATCCTCGTCGGGGCCGCGTTCGTGGCGGGTCTGGTGTTCACCGGCGCCGCCCTGCTCCTCGCCCGGCGCTTCGGCGTCATGGCCATCCCGAACGCCCGTAGTGCGCACTCGGTGCCGGTGGCGAACATCGGCGGCCTGGGCTTCGTCATCCCGACGCTGACCTGGCTCACCTGGTCGGCCGCCGTGGCCGGCCATCCGTTCGCGCTCGTCCTGGCCGGCGGCGCGGCCGTGCTGGCCCTGGTCGGCCTGCTCGACGACCTGTTCGATCTTTCCGCCGGCCTGCGGCTTCCCATCCACCTGGTGGTGGCGGCGGCGACCGTGGCGGTCGCCGTGGACGGGAACCCGGTCGTTCTCGCGATCTGCGGCATCGGGCTCGCCTGGTTCGTCAACCTCTACAACTTCATGGACGGCATCGACGGC
>JAPPHP010000276.1:3670-9107 GCA_028821035.1 Gammaproteobacteria bacterium
CATCGGGCTCGCCTGGTTCGTCAACCTCTACAACTTCATGGACGGCATCGACGGCATCGCCGGGTCCCAGGCGGCGATCTTCTGTCTCGGGGCCCTGTACTTCGGCGCGGGCGGGCCCTTCGATGCCACCTTCTGGGTCGTGCTCGCCTCGTGCGCGGGTTTCCTCTGCCTCAACTGGGCGCCCGCCCGGGTGATCATGGGAGACACCGGCAGCGGTTTCCTGGGCTTCACGATCGGCGCCCTGGCGGTGTACCTCTGGCAGACGGGGGCGCTGCCGCTCCTCACCAGCCTCATCCTGCTGGCCGCCTTCTGGTTCGACGCCACCTACACGCTGGCGGTGCGCTTCGTGACGCGGCAGCGGGTCGCCGAGGCGCACAGCAACCACCTCTACCAGAAGCTCGCGCGCCGGTGGGGGCATGGCCGCACCACCGCGCTGCTGTGGGGTTACGCCGCGGTCTGGCTGGCTCCGCTGGCCGTGCTGTACGGACGTCTGGATCCGGGGGTCCTCTGGCTGGTGCTGGCGTGCTTGCCTATTCTTGCGGCCTGCGTTGTGTTCCGCGCCGGTTTGCCCGACGATACCGCCCATGCCTGACCTCAACCCGCCCTGGTGGTATCGCCAGGGGCTCGACGCCGTGTCCGAGACCGGCTCCGTCGAAGTGCTCGGCGCGAAGATTCACTACGAGACCTGGGGCAAAGACGGCCCCGGCATCGTCCTCGTGCACGGCAGCAGCGGCCATGTCGAATGGTGGCGTTTCGTTGCGCCGTTGCTTGCGGACCGCTTCCGCGTCGTGGCTTTCGACCTGTCGGGCAACGGCGACAGCGGCTGGCGCGACCGCTACTCGGGCGAGGCGTTCGCGGAAGAGACCTGGCGCGTCTGCGAGGTCGCCGGGCTGCCGCCGCGGCCCTTCGTCGCGGGCCACAGCCTCGGTGGGTTCGTCGCCCTGGAGACCGGCCACTACTTCGGCGACCGGCTCGGCGGGATCGTCTTCGTCGACTACACGGTGGTCTCTCCGGACGACTACCTGGAGTGGGGCGGCAAGGCGGACAACGCGGGATACCGGAGGCGGCGTACGCGCGTATATGACGACTTCGACGCCGCGTTGGCGCGCTTTCGGCTGCTGCCGGACCAGCCGGTCCGTCACCCGGCGGTGATGGACCACGTCGCGCGCCGGTCGTTGCGCCAGGTCGAGGGCGGCTGGACGTGGAAGTTCGATCCGACCCTGTACGACCACCTGGTCCTCGGCGGCGACCAGCGCGAGAAGTTCGTCGGCCTGTCCTGCCGGTCCGCCGTGATCGTCGGCGAACTCAGCCAGGACGAAGGGACCGCCGGTGCGGACTACATGCGGCGGGTCACGGCCGGCAAGCTCCCGGTCGTCGAGATCCCGCGTACCCACCATCACATGATGTTCGAGGAGCCGCTCGCCCTCGCCATGGCCATCCAGGGCATCGTGCAGACCTGGGTGGCGGAAGACGGCCGCGAGGAGATGGCCGACGCGCTGGCGCGGGCGCTGGACTGAACAGGCCCGATCCGTCAGCGACCGTCAGCCGGGAACCACGTCGAACCCAGCGTCCTCGATGGCGGTCTCGATACCGCCTCGGTCGATCGCGGCGGGATCGAACTCCACGGTGACGAGGCCGTCGTCGAGTCGCGCGGTCGCCACCGTCACGCCGTCGCGGCTCGTCAGGGCGTTCCGGACGCTCGCGACGCACCCTTCGCACTGCATGCCGTCAACCGTCAGTTCCAGCCGTTCCATGGGTCGTTCCTCCCGGTCGAACGCGATCGTCCAGTCGCGGGGATTCTACTGCGGGGTCCGCGGGAGGGTTTGGTTACCGGGCCGGTCTCCAGCGCCGCAGCAACAGCGAGTTGCCGACGACGCTGACGCTGGACAGCGCCATCGCCGCTGCCGCGAGCGTGGGGCTCAGGTAACCCGCGGCGGCGAGCGGGATGCAGATCACGTTGTAGACGAAGGCCCAGAACAGGTTCTGACGGATCTTCGCGAAGGTCGCGCGGCTCGCGGAGATGGCCCCGGCAACCAGCCGCGGGTCGGGGCGCATGAGGGTGACGCCGGCGGTTTCCATGGCGATGTCGGTGCCGGTGCCCATCGCGATGCCGACGTCGGCCGCGGCCAGGGCCGGCGCGTCGTTGATGCCGTCGCCGACCATCCCGACCACCCGTCCCTGTGCGTTGAGCTCCTGCACCACGGCCGCCTTCTGGTCCGGGCGCACCCCACCGCGGGCTTCGCCGATACCAAGCGCCGTGCCGACACGCTCCGCGACGGCCACGGCGTCTCCCGAGAGCATGGAGGTACGGATGCCGAGCGCCCCAAGCTGGTCCACGGCTTCCGCGGCGGTCTCGCGGAGTGGGTCGGCGACGCCGATCAGGCCGGCAACCTGTCCGGTCCCCGAGGAAGGCGCATCAGTCTCCACACAGACGAACACCGCCGTCCTGCCCTGGTCTTCCCACCCGCGGGCGACGGTCAGAAGCGCGTCTTCGACCACGGCTGCCTCGCCCACGAACGCGGCGCTGCCCACCTTGACGCGGCGCCCGTCGACGCGACCGCGCACCCCGCGCCCCGCGACCGCCTCGAAGTCGCGTAGCGGGTACGGTGCGACATCCCGCTCCCGGGCGTCCGACAGGATCGCTCCCGCCAGCGGGTGCTCGCTGCCCTGCTGAACGGAAGCGGCCAGGCGGACGACCTCGTCCGGCGGCATCGCGCCAGCGTGGGCGTCCACGACGTGCGGCTTCCCTTCCGTCAGGGTCCCGGTCTTGTCGAACACGACCGTGTCGACGCGGTGCGCCTGCTCGAGGGCCGCGATGTCCTTCACGAGGATCCCCGCACGGGCCGCCGCACCGGTTCCGGTCATGATGGCGGTCGGGGTGGCCAGCCCCAGTGCGCACGGGCACGCGATCACGAGCACGGACACCGCCGCGATGAGCGACGTCTCGAGGTCTCCCGAGAAGACGAGCCAGGCGAGGAAAGTGACGGCGGCGACCGCCACGACGCAGGGCACGAACACCGCGCTGATCCGGTCGACCAGGCGTTGCACGGATGCCTTGCCCGCCTGGGCGTTCTCCACCAGGCGGATGATCCGGGCGAGCGTGGACTCCTCGCCCACCGCGGTCGCGCGCACCTTGAGGAGTCCGGCCCCGTTGATGGACCCGCCCGTGACCGACGCCCCTTCCGTCTTCGCCACCGGCACGCTCTCGCCGGTCACGAGGGACTCGTCCACTTCGCTCGCACCGTCCGTGACCACGCCGTCCACGGGCATGCGTTCTCCCGGCCGCACGACCGCAACGTCGCCGGGCCGTACCAGGGCGATCGGCACCTCCGCCTCCGTACCGTCCGCGCGTTCCACCCGCGCGGTTTCCGGACGCAGCTCCATCAGTGCCCGGATGGCCGCCGTCGTACCCCGGCGCGCGCGGCTCTCCAGGTACTTGCCGAGGAGTACGAGGGTGATGATCACCGCGGACGCCTCGAAGTAGAGCTCGCCGTCCGCCTCTTCCCCGAGGGTCTGGAGCAGGTACCAACTGAAGCCGTACGCGGCGGTCGTACCGAGTGCTACGAGCACGTCCATGTTGGCGGTTCCGCCGCGCAGGGCGTTGAGCGCCCCGCGGTAGAAGCGCAGGCCGATCAGGAACTGGATCGGCGTCGCGAGGGCGACCTCGAGCGACGGCATGACGTGCAGGTCCTCGTAGCCGAGCACATCGAGCGTCATGCCGATCACCATCGGCAGGGTCAGCGCCGCCGAGAGGATCAGCACGCGCCGCTCGCGGTCGAGTTGCGCCTGCTCCCTGGCCTGCCGGGAACCCTCTTCGGGCTCCACCATCAGCGCCCGGTACCCGGCCTTCGTCACGGCGTCCGCAAGCTGTTCGGCGTCGACGCAGCGGTGGGCGAAGGTCACATGGGCGCGCTCGATGGCCAGGTTCACGTTCGCATCGAAGACGCCGGGGACGGTTCGGAGCGCTTTCTCGACACGGCCGGCGCATGCGGCGCAGGTCATGCCTTCCACCACGAACGAGAGGGTTTCCCGGCCCACGGCGAAGCCTGCGCGGGAGACCGCCTCGGCCACCGACGGCAGGTCCGTTTCCCCGGCGTCGATCGTGACGACCGCCCGCTCCGTCGCGAGATTCACGGACGCTTCGCGCACGCCCTCCGCCCGGGTCAGCGCCTTCTCGAGCCGCGTCGAGCACGCGGCGCAGGTCATGCCCTCGATGTCGAGGGTCAGGCGCTGTTCGGCGGTTGCGCTCATGATCTGCCGGGTGCGGCACGCCCGCGCCGCGCCCGGCCTCTTCTCATGTATTCAGCAGCAGGGCGAACATGGCGAGCCACACGAGCAGCAGGAAGTGCCAGTACATCGCGCACAGGTCGACGCTCTGGCGCGCGTCCCCGATGCCGCCGCTGCCGAACATCCGCCACGCCGCACGTCCCCAGGCGATCAGTCCGCCGAGCAGGTGCACGCCGTGGACGCCGGTGATCATGTAGAAGAACCCGTTGGCCGGGTTCGCCTGGGCCAGGTAGCCGGCGTCGACCATCTGCTGCCACACGATGACCTGGCCGACCAGGAACGCCACCGTCAGGGCGCCCGCCACCAGGAACGCGCTCCGCAAGCGCGCCACGTCGCCGCGGCTGCCGGCCGAGCGGGCCCACTCGAAGGCGAGGCTGCACACGATCAGGACGCCCGAGTTGAACCACAGGAGCCCCGGCTCCGGCATCGAGACCCAGTCCGTCGAGAGCTCGATCCGCATGTGATAGGCGGCGAAGAACAGGAAGAACAGGACGCCGACGATCGCGAGGAAGACGACCAGCGCGACCTTCCTGTTGGGGACCGGGAACCCACCCGTCCGAAGCTGCGCGACGCCGGTCTGGTCCGGTAACCACGGTTTTTCCGTCAACTTCGAGAAGAGCCCCACGACCTACGCCTCCGTTGCTGTCCCGCGCCCGATTGCGGACCGCGCATTGTACTCCGACCGGGGTGCGCGCAGACGCTGGCGGCCCGGTGCGCTACGCTACGCGCCCGCCGCGGCCGGCAGTCCGGCCGGGCGCGAACAGGAAGAGCACAAGGACGACACATGGCCATGCAGACGCGCGACGAGCGCTTCCTCGACGTCGTCGACGCCGACCTCGCGTTGACGACGCTGGAATCGGGGTTTCAGTTCACCGAGGGTCCGGCGTGGCACCCGGCGGAGAAGCACCTGACGTTCAGCGACATCTTCGCGAGCACGCTGTATCGCTGGAGCGCCGCCGGCGGCCTCGAGACCTTCCGCTCTCCGAGCCACCAGGCGAACGGCAACACCTACGACCTGCAGGGCCGACTCCTTACCTGCGAACACCAGAGCAGCCGCGTGACCCGCACCGAGGCGGACGGATCCGTCACCGTGCTCGCGAGCCACTACGACGGCAAGGAACTGAACAGCCCCAACGACATCGTCGTGCGC
>JAPPHP010000214.1 GCA_028821035.1 Gammaproteobacteria bacterium
TAGTACTCGACGAGGGGCAGCGTCGTCGGATGCTGGATCATCTCCTCGAAGACCGGATCTTCCTCGAGGAAAGAGAACAACAGGTACTGGCACCCGGTCGAGCCGTCGGCCTCGAGCTTGCCATGCGCGCCGGTCTCGATGTCGTGACGGACGCCCGTGCGCTCCTCGGCGATCCGTAGCACGGCCTCGCGCGCCCGCTCGACGATCTTTGGGTTCCCGATCTGCTCGGGGGTCAGGACCGTGAGCCCGTAAGCCTCGAGTTCCTCGAGGTTCTTCTCGAGTCCGCGCTCGCGGATGGTCTTGTACGCCGGCGGTATGGTCGCCGCCTCGGTCCAGCTTGCCGCGTTCATTCGTTCGTCCGTTGGAGTCGTGCGCCGAGTATAGTCGAATCGCTTTTGCGTACCCGAGTCGCCGGCCGAAGCTCACGCGACTTGGGCCGTTGATTAAATCTAGTCATTGACTAGTGACTAAATTTAGCTAACGTCGCCTCGGCATCCCGCCGAGTGGGATAGAGCGTGGACCCCCGGTTCCCGCCGCACAACAGTCACCTCACCGTTCCGCAGTCGTTCCGGGAGCGGGACCCGCAGTTGCGGCACCTGGCCACATGTCCGCTCCGACATCGCTTTCCTCTGCTGGACCGCTTGCCCGAGGCCACGCCCGGCATCTACACCCTCAGCGGCGGCCGGCAGATAGGGAAGTCGACGTTGCTCAAGCAGTGGATCGCAGAGCTGATCGACCGGGGGACACCGGCGGACGCCATCACGTTCCTGACCGGGGAGCTGATCAACGACCACCACGGGTTGTTGTTGCAGATGACCACGCACCTCGAGGAAGCGTCCACGCACGGCCGCAACTTCCTGATCGTCGATGAAGTCACCGACATCCGCGACTGGGACAAGGCGGTCAAGTTCGCCGCCGACGCGGGGATGCTCGAGCGTACGGTGCTGATGGTCACGGGCTCGGACCTGGCGCTCATGCAGGATGCGAGGGTGCGGTTCCCCGGACGCCGGGGCGTGGCGGCCGAGCCGGACTTCCGGATGCATCCGCGGTCGTTCAGGGAGTACGTGGGGCTGACGGGCACGGTTGCCGAGCCGGAAGCGCTCGCACGGAGCGAAGCGCCACCGGACCCCAGCGTCCTCGACGACCTGTACGACGCATTCGACCGCTATCTGCTGCACGGCGGTTACCTGACCGCCATCAACGACCTCGCGGGCCTCGACACGATCCGGCCGAGCACGCTCGCCACCTACTCGGACTGGATCCGGGGAGACGTCAGCAAGCGCGGTCGGGGGGAGGCATATCTTCGTGAAGTCCTCTCCGCCCTGGTCAACCGCTACACCAGCCAGATCACCTGGAACGCCCTGGCGCGAGACCTGCCGATCGACCATCCGAGCACGGTTGCGGACTACGTCGAGCTGCTCCAGCGCATGGACGCGGTTTGTGTCGTTCCCGCACTCCGCGAGGACACGCTTTCCGCCGCGCCGAAGAAGGCGAGGAAGGTCGTGTTCTCCGATCCGTTCATCCTGCACGCGGTGTGCGCCTGGCTGGAACCCGCGTCCGCGTCGTTCGAGCGCCAGCGGGAACGGGCCGCCGACCCGGTGTGGGGGTCGTGGATCGTCGAGGCCTGTGTCGCCGCCCACTGCCGGCGCGCCCATCCGACCTACTACATCAAGGCGCAGGGCGAGGTGGATGTCGCCTATGTTCGCGACGGCCGCTTCTGGCCCGTCGAGGTCAAGTGGACCAATCAGCTTCGACCCAAGGACATCAAGCAGGCCGCCCGGTATCCCAACGCCGAGATCTGGGGCAAGGGGCGCCAGGTCAGCGAAGTAAACGGCGTCAGCGTTCTGCCCTTGCCCCTGCGCCTGCTGAGCCTCTGACGGGCGCTACAATGCGCGCTTCCCCCCCCCCCGGAGGATCGGAACATGGCCCAGCCTGCGCAGCGCGTCGACGCCGTGATCGTCGGCGCCGGATTCGCCGGACTCTACATGGCGCACCGCCTGGATGGCCTCGGCTTCAGCCTGCAGGGCTTCGAGGCGGGTAGCGCCGTGGGCGGCACGTGGTACTGGAACCGCTATCCCGGAGCGCGGTGCGACGTCGAGAGCATGGAGTACTCCTACCAGTTCTCCGAGGAACTCCAGCAGGAGTGGGAGTGGACCGAACGGTACGCCGGCCAGCCCGAAATCCTCCGATATGCGACCCACGTCGCGGACCGCTTCGACCTGCACCGGCACTTCGAGTTCGACACGCGCGTCACCGAGGCCGTCTTCGACGAGGACGAGGACGTCTGGACGATCCGCACCGACACCGGACGGACGGTGGCGGCGCGATTCTGCATCATGGCGACCGGGTGCCTGTCTTCCGCGAACACACCCGCCTTCCCGGGCATGGAGACGTTCGCCGGCGAGGTCTACCACACGGGACGGTGGCCCCACGAGGGCGTGGACTTCAGCGGCAAGCGCGTGGGCATCATCGGGACCGGATCGTCGGCCATCCAGGCCATTCCGGTCATCGCCCGCGAAGCGGCGCACCTGACGGTCTTCCAGCGCACGCCGAACTACTCCATCCCCGCCCGCAACGGCCCGCTCGACCCGGACGTGCAGCGCGCCATCAAGGCCGAGTACCCGGAGTTCCGCGCGCGCAACAGCCTGATGCCGGGAGCGCTCGGCGTACAGGCGACGATGCGCGAGATGGCGGCCGTGGACGACGACCCCGACGCTCGCCGCAGGGACTACGAGGAGCGCTGGGGCATCGGGGGATTCGCGTTCCTCATGGGGTACGAGGACCTGCTGATCAACCCCGAGTCCAACGACACCGCGGCGGACTTCGTACGCGAGAAGATCGCCGAGGCGGTTCGTAACCCGGACGTCGCGGCCCTGCTCTCGCCCCACAACGTGATCGGCTGCAAGCGGCCCTGCCTCGACACGGGCTACTACGAGACCTTCAACCGCGACAACGTCACCCTCGTCGACATCAGCAACGCACCGGTCGAGGAGATCACGCCGACGGGACTCCTCGTGGACGGAGTCGGCTACGACCTCGACTGCATCGTGTGCGCCACCGGCTTCGACGCGATGACCGGCACGCTGCAGCGCATCGACATCCGCGGACGCGGCGGACGGTCGCTCAAGGAGAAGTGGGCCGCCGGGCCGCGCACCTATCTCGGCCTCGGCGTCGCCGGCTTCCCGAACCTGTTCACGATCTCGGGACCAGGCAGCCCTTCGGTGCTGACGAACATGATGGTCTCGATCGAGCAGCACGTGAACTGGATCGCCGACTGCGTCGGGCATCTGCGCAGCGAGGGCATCGCCACGATCGAGGCCACCGAGCCGGCGGAAGACGAGTGGGTCGCGCACGTCAACGACGTGGCTGGCGAGACCCTCTACCCCACGTGCAACTCCTGGTACCTCGGCGTGAACGTGCCGGGCAAGCCGCGGGTGTTCATGCCCTACATCGGTTATCCGCCGTACGTGGAGAAGTGCGACGAAGTGGCTGCGAAAGGCTACGAGGGGTTCGCGCTGCGGGCCTGAGCCCGGGCCTGGAGGTCGCGGACGGCGCGCTCACCCCCCGGAAGCCGCCGTCCTCGCCAGCGAGCGGTCCTCGTACCGGACGTCCCGTACGCGGAGCAGGACCAGGATGCCGACGACCGAGAGCACGCCCGAGATCGACCAGATCACGGAGTAGTCGCCCTCGAACACGTAGTTGATGGTCGCCCCGACCAGGACCAACCCGATGGTGCGCCCCACGCCGTAGAAGATGTTCATCGTGGTCGCCTGCTGCCCGATCATTCCCTGGACGTAGAAATCGGTGCAAAGCGTCTTGTGTGCGATGTCGACCAGGATGTCGGCGAGCCCGAAGCAGATGGCCGCGACCAGCAACATGCCGGGCGTCTCGGTCACATAGCCCACGACGCAGCAGACGATCATCACCACGAACGAGCCGATCATCGCCATCTGCCGGTTCAGCCTGGTCATGGCGAACGCCACCGGCATGGCGAAGACCAGGGCGATGAAGGGCATGTACCCCCAGGACTGGCCGAACTCGCCCTCCTCGAAGAGCAGCATCTTCGTCGCATAGAGCGCGACGTAGCCCGTGATGGCCGTGCGCTGGAGCGAGCGCAGCATGTTGACGAAGCCGAGCTTCAGGAGCATCGGCTGGTCCACGAAGTCCCGGATGTACTGGCGGGGCGTCAGCGGAACGCGCGGGTGCAGCGGATCGAGCCGCTTCTCCTTGAGGAAGAACGCCGCCAGCATGACGAAGACCAGCAGGACCCCAGCAGCGAGGAAGTACAGCGGCAGCCCGTAGAAGACGTCGCCCCCCTGCTGCTCCCGGTAGAGCGTCACCCAGGGCATGCCAACGAACAGCACGACGATCCAGGCGACTTCCAGGCCGCACTTGTTGATCCCCGCGACCATCGAACGCTGATGCGGCGGCACCATCTCGGCCAGCATCGGGTGGTAGGCAGCCGCCATCACGTCCACGAAGAACTGCATGACGATCACGAGCACCACCACGACCCAGAGCGCCGTCGCGAAGGGCATCGCGATCTCCGTCACCGCGACGATGGGCGCGGCGACGATGAGGTAGAACGCCCGACGCCCGACGCGGGTCCACGTTCGGTCCGAAAGGACCCCGACGATGGGCTGGGCGACGAATCCGAACATCGGATTGATGGCCAGGATGAGCCCGATGTAGAAGGCGTTCTCCGTGAACAGGTAGAGCGTCAGCGGCAGCAGGTTCACGCTCACGGCCTCCGCGAAGTGGACGCCGAACCAGAAGGTGGTCATGAGCAGGACCGTGCGCGGGCTCGCGCGCTCGCTCGTCGCCGGCGGACGCAGTTCGATCCGCTCGCGGGTGCCGGAGTCCGGGATGGGCAGGTCGCCTCGCAGGATGGAGCGCGGGTTTCAGCATACCGGCCCGCGGCGACAAGTCCACGTCGGGACGGCCCTCGCCGCCTGCCGCCGGCGCTTCAGGCGGCGGGGCGAGCCTGCCGCGCGTCCTCGTAGCGGACGTCGCGCACGCCGAGCAGCACCAGGATCCCCACGACCGCCAGGAACCCCGAGATCGGCCAGATCACCGAGTAGTCGTTGTCGAACACGTAGTTGATGGTCGCGCCGACCAGGACGAGACCCACGGTCCGTCCGACGCCGTAGAAGATGTTCATGGTGGTCGATTGCTGGCCGATCATCCCCTGCACGAAGTAATCCGTGCAGAGGGTGGCGTGGCCGGTGTACATCAGCACGTCGGCGAGCCCGAAGCAGATCGCGGCCACCAGCAGCATTGATGGGGTGTCCGCCACGTAACCGATCGCCGAGCAGACGATCATCACCGCGAACGACAGGATGATCGCGTGCTGGCGGTTGAGCCGTTTCATGACGAGCGAGACCGGCAGGGCGAAGATCAGCGCGATGAACGGCATGTAGCCCCAGGACTGGCCGAACTCCGCCTCCTCGAACAGCAGCATCTTCGTGGCATAGAGCGCGACGAAGCCCGCGATCGCCGTGCGCTGCAGCGACCGCAGCATGTTGACGAAGCCGAGTCGGAGCAGCATCGGGTGGTCGACGAAGTCGCGGACGTATTGCCGCGGGCTCAGTCGCGCGCGCGGCTGCAGCGGATCGAGCCGTCGCTCCTTCAGCAGCAGCGCGACCAGCATGACGAACACCAGCAGCACGCCGGCCGCCATGAAGTACAGCGGCAGTCCGTAGAACTGGTCGCCTTGGCCCTCGCGGTACTGCGTCACCCACGGCATCCCGACGAAGAGCACGACGATCCAGCCCAGCTGGGCGGCGACGAGGTTCACTCCCGCGACGAAGGGCCGCTGCGCCGGGGGGACCATCTCCGCAAGCAGCGGGTGATGCGCGCCGATGATCACGTCCGCGAAGAACTGCATCACGACGACGAGCACGACAACCAGCCAGAGCGCCGTCGTGAAGGGCATGGCCACCTCGGTCACCGCCACGATCGGCGCCGCGAGGATGAAGTAGAAGGCGCGGCGACCCACGCGCGTCCAGGTGCGGTCCGACAGGACCCCCACGATCGGCTGCGCGATGAACCCGAAGATCGGGTTGATCGCGAGGATCAGCCCGATGAAGAAGGCGTTCTGGGTGAACAGGTACAGAGTCAGCGGCAACAGGTTCACGCTGACCGCCTCGACGAAGTGCACGCCGAACAGGACGGAACTCATGACCCCGACCGTGCGCGGGCTCGCGCGCTCGCTCGTGGGCGGCGGATGCAGTTCGATCCGCTCCGTTGCCGGGGTGTCGGAGATCGGCAAGTCGCCTGCCTACACGCGGGCCGGAACGCGCTCCCGCGTGCGGTCCTCGTAGCGCACGTCCCGGACACCGAACAGGGCCACGATACCGATGACGGCGAGGACCGCCGAGATCGGCCAGATCACCGAGTAGTCGTTGTCGAAGACGTAGTTGATGCTCGCCCCGACCAGGACGAGGCCGACCGTCCGCCCGACGCCGTAGAAGATGTTCATCGTCGTGGACTGCTGGCCGATCATCCCCTGCAGGAAGTAATCCGTGCAGAGCGTCTTGTGGGCCATGGCCGCCATCACGTCGGCGAGCCCGAAGCAGAGCGCCGCCAGCAGCAGCATCGAGGGCGTGTCCCCGACGTAGCCGATGGCCGAGCAGACCAGCATCACGGTGAACGCGAGGATCATGGCCTGCTGGCGGTTGAGCCGCTTCATGGCGAACGCGACCGGCATGGCGAAGACGAGCGCGATGAACGGCATGTAGCCCCAGGACTGGCCGAACTCCGCCTCCTCGAACAGCAGCATCTTCGTGGCATAGAGCGCGACGAAGCCCGCGATCGCCGTGCGCTGCAGCGACCGCAGCATGTTGACGAAGCCGAGTCGGAGCAGCATCGGGTGGTCGACGAAGTCGCGGACGTATTGCCGCGGGCTCAGTCGCGCGCGCGGCTGCAGCGGATCGAGCCGTCGCTCCTTCAGCAGCAGCGCGACCAGCATGACGAACACCAGCAGCACGCCGGCCGCCATGAAGTACAGCGGCAGTCCGTAGAACTGGTCGCCTTGGCCCTCGCGGTACTGCGTCACCCACGGCATCCCGACGAAGAGCACGACGATCCAGCCCAGCTGGGCGGCGACGAGGTTCACTCCCGCGACGAAGGGCCGCTGCGCCGGGGGGACCATCTCCGCAAGCAGCGGGTGATGCGCGCCGATGATCACGTCCGCGAAGAACTGCATCACGACGACGAGCACGACAACCAGCCAGAGCGCCGTCGTGAAGGGCATGGCCACCTCGGTCACCGCCACGATCGGCGCCGCGAGGATGAAGTAGAAGGCGCGGCGACCCACGCGCGTCCAGGTGCGGTCCGACAGGACCCCCACGATCGGCTGCGCGATGAACCCGAAGATCGGGTTGATCGCGAGGATCAGCCCGATGAAGAAGGCGTTCTGGGTGAACAGGTACAGAGTCAGCGGCAACAGGTTCACGCTGACCGCCTCGACGAAGTGCACGCCGAACAGGACGGAACTCATGACCCCGACCGTGCGCGGGCTCGCGCGCTCGCTCGTGGGCGGCGGATGCAGTTCGATCCGCTCCGTTGCCGGGGTGTCGGAGATCGGCAAGTCGCCTGCCTACACGCGGGCCGGAACGCGCTCCCGCGTGCGGTCCTCGTAGCGCACGTCCCGGACACCGAACAGGGCCACGATACCGATGACGGCGAGGACCGCCGAGATCGGCCAGATCACCGAGTAGTCGTTGTCGAAGACGTAGTTGATGCTCGCCCCGACCAGGACGAGGCCGACCGTCCGCCCGACGCCGTAGAAGATGTTCATCGTCGTGGACTGCTGGCCGATCATCCCCTGCAGGAAGTAATCCGTGCAGAGCGTCTTGTGGGCCATGGCCGCCATCACGTCGGCGAGCCCGAAGCAGAGCGCCGCCAGCAGCAGCATCGAGGGCGTGTCCCCGACGTAGCCGATGGCCGAGCAGACCAGCATCACGGTGAACGCGAGGATCATGGCCTGCTGGCGGTTGAGCCGCTTCATGGCGAACGCGACCGGCATGGCGAAGACGAGCGCGATGAACGGCATGTAGCCCCAGGACTGGCCGAACTCGGCTTCCTCGAACAGCAACGTCTTGGTCGCATAGAGCGCGACGAAGCCGGCGATCGCCGTGCGTTGCAGCGACCGCAGCAAGTTGACGAAGCCGAGCCTCAAGAGCATCGGATGGTCCACGAAGTCGCGCACGTACTGCCTCGGCGTCAGCCGCGCGCGCGGCTTCGCGGGATCGAGCCGTCTCTCCTTCAGGACGAACGCGGCGAGCATGACGAAGACGAACATCACCCCCGCGGCCATGAAATACAGGGGCAGCCCGTAAAGCTGCTCGCCGTGGATCCCGCGGTACCAGGTCACGAGCGGCATCCCGATGAAGAGCACCGCGATCCATCCAAGCTGCGCACCGACCAGGTTGACGCCCGCGACGAAGTTCCGCTGGGCCGGCGGCACCATCTCGGCGAGCAGCGGGTGATAGGCCCCGAAGATGACGTCCACGAAGAACTGCATCACGATGATGAGGACGACCACGACCCAGAGCGTCGTCGCGAACGGCATCGCGATCTCCGTCGCTGCCACGATCGGCGCCGCGATGATGAAGTAGAAGGCACGCCGACCGACCCGCGTCCAGGTGCGATCCGCCAGCACACCCACGATCGGCTGCGCGATGAAGCCGAAGACCGGGTTGATGGCCAGGATCACGCCGATGAAGAACGCGTTCTCGGTGAACAGGTACAGCGTCAGCGGCAGCAGGTTCACGCTGAGCGCCTCGGCGAAGTGCACGCCGAACAGCACGCAACTCATTACGAACACGGTGCGCGGCTTCGCACGCTCGCTCGTGGGCGGCGGATTCAGTTCTATCCGCTCCCGGGATGCGGTGTCGGGGATAGGTGCTCGCCTTCCATGGACCAAACGACGCCGGGAGAGTATGCGACTGGCACCGTCCGGTCCATCGAAGGCGGCGGACGCCCGGCCCGCCGGTGCTAGTGTGGTGTCCCGCAAGTTCCTGATACTTCAGAGTTCGCCCTGCGCGTCAATGCAAGGCGTGGTCCGAAGGGAATATCG
>JAPPHP010000134.1:0-4384 GCA_028821035.1 Gammaproteobacteria bacterium
CCCGCGGCGTTGACGAAGATGGGCGTCCAGCCGGGATCCGAAGCGCGCGTGACCAGGATGTCGCCCCCTTCCAGGGGCTTCTCGTACGGCGCGTGCAACACCTTGGCGCGTCCGCGCACCGTTCCCGGCGCGATCGGGTCGCCGACGAGCCCGTCCTCGGTCTCGGAGACCGGCTGGAGCGGAATCCTGCCGCGGCTGTCGATCACCCGGGGCCAGTTCCTGACCCGATCGAGGTGGCGGCGCGCGGAGAGGTTGCGCTCCATGGCGGCGCGAACATCGAACCCCGCATCCCGCTCGGCCTCCCCGAGCTGGAACGGGGTCAGGTCGAACACCTGTTGCCGGTCATCCAGCCTGCCCGCGGCGACCATGCGGTCGGCGAGGGTCAGCGCCCGGCGGTGCAGCAGGTCGACGAGGTGGATGAAGAAGAACTTCGGCGCTTCCCGGTAGCCGGCGGCGCTACGGATCGTGTTGGCCAGTTTACGGGCCTGCTTCTCCTTGCCCCGCGCCCGGGCGAGTTCGAACAGCCGTTCGTGCGCTTCGACACGGCGCCGCTCGGCCGCGCCGATGGCGTCATTGCCGAGGTCGATGGCGCGCAGCTGGTCGAAGAACGCCGGCAGGTTCTCGTAGGCCCGCGGCGTCGCGATGTCGATCTCCTTGATGCCGCGGCAGCCGAACCGCTCCATGTAGGAGTCGTACGCCGACATGAAGTCCGCGGAGTACGACCGGGCACGTATCTTCGCCTCGAACGCGTCACCGTCCGCAGTCGCCTGGAGTTCCTCGAAGGACGCCAGCTCGAACATCCGGCGCCCCATCTCCGCGGTCGGATTGCCTGGCAGGTCCATCTCCAGCGCCACGAGCAGGTCCTGGGCTTCCGGGTCGTCCCGGAACAGCTTTGCGATGCGCGGACGCGCGACCGCGGGCAGGCCGACCACGCCCATCGACGAGAGCTGGTTCCCGAACAGGGCGAGGAGCGCCTCCTGCATCTCGTGGAACGGCATCTCCTCCCCGGCGAGGGCGCGGCAGCGGGCGAGGTCCCGCTCGAAGAGAGCGTTGTAGTCCTTGAGGGCCTTGTCGAGGTTCACGAACCCCTTGACCATGGACGGCAGGACCTTCAAACCCATCTTCACCAAATTCGAGCGCGCACCCTTCAAGGCCTCCGGAAGCTGCTTCGGCCGGTACTCGGCCTCCAAGTCGACGGAGTCCATGATCTTCCGCGTCGGGGTGTCATAGGTCCCGATGAGTCTGCCCAACATGGACATGCCCAACGAGCGGAGCATGCTCGACAGATTGAGGTAATGACGGCCGTCCATGTTGATGAGCGTGCCCGTAACACCGGCGTCGATCATGATCTCGCCCTTCAGCAGGACCAGCATCCGACCCAAGAGGTTGGCGCCGAGCACGGAGAGGGAGTCGCCGAAGCCCTGGGTGAGCACGATGAGATCGAGGTAGAGGTTCTTCTGGGCGCCGGGCTCGGTGATCATGGCGGGGGGCAGCGGGACGTAGGCCGTGATGGGGCGCGACTGGAGCACGTAGAGCGTGTCGTCGTGGATGGCCCACTCGATGTCCATCGGTGAGCCGTAGTGGGCCTCGGCGTCGGCCGCGAGCTGTGCGACCGCCAGGGCCTGCTCGTCCGTCAGGCTGGGCGCCTCCGGTTCCGCGTTGTCGCGTTCCTCGGTGCCGCCACCGTTGACCAGCCACGCAGCGTGTGACTTGGCCGCGACGCTCCGCTCCAGGATCTCGCCGCGCACCTTCTCCACGACGTAGGTGTCGGGCGTCACGTGACCGTTCACCACGGTCTCGCCGAGACCGAAGTTGGCGTTGATCACGGCTTCGTCGTAGCAGTTGTTCCGAGGGTTCAGGGAGAAGGCCACGCCGGCGACTTCGGACGGCACCTGCTCCTGCACGATGACCGCGATGCGCGGATCGTCCGCAGCCATGCCGTGCTGGCGCTTGTAGGCGACGATGCGCTCGTCGAACACGGAGGTGAAGCTGGTGCGCAGCGCATCCTCCAGGGTGTCCGGCGTGACCCCCAGCGTGGTCTCGTAGCCGCCCGCGAACGACGTGCCTTCGAGGTCCTCCTCCGGGGAGGAGGAGCGCACGGCGAAGCAGCGATCGGCGTTCAGCGCGTCCAGTGCCTGGTCGAGTTCGCCGCGTTGTGCATCGGTCAGGGCGAGGGTCGCGCAGGCGGCCTTGACCGCATCGCAGGCGGCCCGGCTATCGTCCTCCGTGTCGAGGAACGCCTGCCATGCCGCACTCGCACGGACCTGGTCGAGCCACGGCTGGAAGAAGTCCACGTCGAGCACGAAGCCGGCGGGCACGTTGAAACCCGCGGCCGTCGCCTCGATCAACGAACGCGCCTTGCCCCCGACAGCGCCCAGCGAGGGCGCGTCGGCGACGCTGAATGGATGGATCATGGAGGGTCCTCTGACGGTGCTACCGCACGTACGAGATATCCCGCTAGCTTATCAACACACCAGCTAGCCAGAGCTTGAGCCAGATCGCGGGTCGAACCGGAAATCGGAGAGGGGCCCGCTCCGGAGGCGGCGCATGTCGCGATGCGCTGGATTGAGAACGAAGTTGGTCTCGGAAGCGATCACCGCGCTCGGCACCTGCAACGCAACGGATGAGCCGTCGGCGAGCCAACGGTCCCCGATCGCCCGGGTCGTGGTGCGCGCCCCGGACTCCCATCCCGGAGGCAACTCCGCGGGTTCGATGTGCATGACGACCTCGTCAGGAATGTAGATCGGCAGCGTCCGGTACGTCCCGAGCACGTCGATGTTCCGCAGGTGGACGAGCAACTCCATGGCCGCGAGTGCGAGGCTGTCGCCAAGATACACGGCAGCCAACCCGGGACTGTTCCAGCGCCCGCCGTACTGACGGGGCCCTTCTCCGGACAGCATGTCCTCGACGCTCTCGCCGAACTCGGGCGCCGCCAGGCGCCAGCCGACTGGCACTAACTGAAGACGCCGTGGCGGAGTTGGCCGATGAGCCGCTCCACCTCGCGTCCGCCAGTCTCCGTGGCGGCGACAGACAGCGGCGTCTCTTCGTCGAGTAGCGCGTGTGGCGTTCGCAACCAGGCACTCGCGGCGGCGAGGTCTCCCGCCATCAGCTCGCGGGCCAGCGCGGCGAGACGTGCAATTCGCATCACGTGGTCCGACTCGACCGGGGTGAGCCGCCCGGTCTTCCGGCGCCGACCGAGCGTCGTCGCCGCCATCCCGACCACACGGGCGACCTCGCCTTGGGGTGCGCCCACGGCCTGGACGAGGTTCTCGAACGCAGCGAAGGGCAAGCCGCGGCGTACCAACTCCAGCACGCTGCTCGACTCCCCGTCCCGCACCTCCGTTGCCTTGGGCGTCAGCATGGACAGGATCGCCCCGTCCACCGAAGCGGGGCCGCTTTCGCGGGATCGTCCTGGCGGGTCGAAGTCGACGCGCTTCGGGGGAGGACCTGCGAAGGGGCCGGGCTTTGCCTTCGGAACCGGTTTATCCATTTGGGCATATCGGAATCTCCATATGGTCACACTACGCCTGTCTTCGCATCGGGGCAAGACCGTGACCGCGGCCGATTGTGGCCGGCGCCGCTGCCTGTCACAGTGGGCGCCGTGAACGGCCTGTCCTTGGTAGTGCGTACCGAGGGGCGCAAACGCCTCGTCCTGCTCGGGGCGTTCGCCGTCGCGCTGTGGGTCGGCCACCCGGCCCTCGCGCTCTTCGTCGGCGCCGCGGTGGGTCTCGCGCTGGCGCCGAACCTCCCGGCCTACGTCGACCGCGGCGGCAAGCTCTGCCTGCAGGCGGCCATCGTGCTGCTGGGGTTCACACTCAACGTGCAGGCGCTGTGGCAGACGAGCCGCGACTATTCGGCGCTCATCCTCGCATTCGTCTTCGGAACGCTGATCCTGGGGCTCGTCATCGGCCGTCTGCTCAGGGCGGACGACGACCAGTCACGCTTGCTGAGTACGGGGACCGCGATCTGCGGGGGGACGGCCATCGCCGCATTGGCCCCCATCATCGGCGCCCGGCCCGCGTCGGTGGCCATCTCCATCGGCATCGTCTTCCTGCTCAACGCCGTCGCCATCCTGCTCCTGCCGTGGCTGGGCCACGTCCTGCAGATGACCCAGGACCAGTTCGGCGTCTGGGCGGCGCTCGCGATCCACGACACGAGTTCCGTGGTGGGCGCCGCCGCGATCTTCGGGGACCGGGCGCTGGAAGTCGCGACGACCGTGAAGCTCCTCCGGACGCTGCTACTGGTGCCGGTCGCCTTCGGGGCGGGGCTCCTCCTGCGCCGGACGGAAGCGAGGCTCCGGATTCCCGGCTTCCTGCTGCTGTTCGTGGTCGCGTCCCTGGCGGGCAGCGTTCTCGCGCCTCCGGCCGCGCTCTTGGTACAGGTG
>JAPPHP010000134.1:4394-9073 GCA_028821035.1 Gammaproteobacteria bacterium
GTACAGGTGAAGGCGGTCAGTCACCTCCTCCTGGTGGCGGCGCTCTTCGGTATCGGCATGGAGATCCGCAGGACGACGCTCGCGTCGCTGAACGGCCGCGCGATTACGCTCGGCGTGCTGCTATGGCTGCTCGTGCTGCCGGTGACGTGGTTCGCCGCGATGTCGTGGTGAACGGAATATCGGTAGGAAAAAGGGTTATTTCTCCGGCGCGGATTATTCCGGTAGCGTCTTTCGCATGGCTATCGGAACCGTCTACTTGGACTGGAAGAGCCTCGCGAGCCTCGCGCTCGTCGCGGGCTTCTTCGTGCTCACCATAGCCCTCTGACCCCGATCGACTAACCGGAACGCAGTGCCGCGACCACAGGTAGTCGCGCTGCGCGAAGCGCCGGCAGCAGCCCGCCGATCGCCCCCAGCAACAGCGCGCTGCCCAGTCCGACGAGTAGCAGCCGCGGTGTCACCGCGAACTCGAACGCCAACTGCGACATGCTCCCGACGTTCAGGGTGGAGCTCACGAGCCCGTCGTACAGTACGTAGACGACCGCGCCGCCAAGCAGACCCCCGGCGAGGGCAAGCAGCAACGCCTCCACCATCACCGAAACCACCACCGGGACGTTGGAGAAGCCCACCGCCCTCAACGTGCCGATCTCTACCGAACGCGTGCTCACGGACGAGTACATGGTGTTGACCGATGCGATCACCGCCCCGAGGGCCATGATCGCGCCGATCAGGTAGGCGAAGGACTCCACCATGCCGGCCTTCGCCTCCGACTGCCGGGCGTAGAAGTCCCGTTCGAAAACCAGGTCCGCACGCAACCGGGGTTCCTGCCTGATCCGCTCGCTTACGAGCGCCGCGTCGCTGCCGACGTCGAGCATCGCCCTCGCGGTGCTGACGACGCCGTCGCGTCTGAAGGCGGCCTGGGCGATCGGCAGGTCCATCCACACTTCGGAGTCGTGCGCCCGGCCCCCGGCGTCGAAATGGCCCACGACCTCCCAAAGCGCGTTGCGAACGTTGACCTTGCTCCCGACGTCGAGCCCCGCGTACGTGTCGCTCGCGTTCACGCCCGCGAGCAGTTCGTTCTTGCCCGGCTGGAACGGCCGGCCCGCGACTACGGTGAGGTCAGGACGGAGTTCGAAGGCCGAAGCCTCCACCCCGCGGGCCACGGCGACTCCCGGCTTGCCGGTCTCCCTCGTGACCAGGTCGACCACGACCACCAGTTCGCCGCTGACGGTCCCGATCCCGTCCACGCCCTTGAGCACGTTGACTTCCGCGGCGGACAGCCAACCGGTGATCTCGTCCTGCGTACCCGTGCGCATCACCAGAACCCGGTCCGGATGGCTTGTTTCCCGCAGCGCGGACCGGATGCCCTCGGACATCGCGAGCAGCCCGACGACCACGGCGACAACGCCGGCGATCCCCACGACGATGATGGAAGACGAGCCCTTGCGGGAAAGCACGCTCCGCAGGTTCATGGCCGTGATGTTGACGGTTTGCCGAAACATGACTAACGCTCCCTTAACGCATCGACGATGGTGAGGCGCTTTGCGGATAGCGCCGGGTAGGCACCGATCAGGAGCCCCAGCAGCGCGGCCAAACCCAGGGCCTGGAGCGCGCTCCCCCAGCTCATGCCGAAGCTGCCGATCATCCCGCCCAGGTTCGCCTCGAGGCCGGGCTCGAGCAGCCACGCAATGGCGATCCCGGCCGTTGCCCCGCCGAGGCAGAGCGCCAGCGCCTCCGCGAGCACCAGCGCGGCGACGGACCCGTCGGGAAAGCCCAGTGTCTTCATGGCGGCCAGTTCCGGAACGCGCTCGGCAAAGGCCTGTGACGCCGTGTTGCCCGTCAGCAGGAGGATCGTGAAGAAGACGGCCATCAGGATCATGCCGCTGATCGCGCCGATATCGCCGAGCTGACTCGCGAACTGGCGCCGGTACTCGTCTTCGGTGGTGCTCCTCGTGGGATCCGAGGAGTTCTCGAACATCCCGTCGATCGTTCGGATGGCCGCGTCGACCTCCCGAGGGTCCGCTACCCGGCCGACGAGCCACCCGACCTGGTCCTTGCCCCAACCGACGACGGCTTCGTTGAAGTAGTCGTAGTGGATGAGCAGAAGCTCTCCGCCGGCATACTGGAACGTGCCCGCGAGCTCGAACTGCCAGCTCCAGGAGCCGCTTGCCTGGGGAAAGATGTCCTGCACGATGGGGATGGTGTCCCCCGGCTGCCAGCCGTACTGCGCGGCAAGCGCTTCCGAGGCGACGGCGGACACGCGCACGCTGCGGAACCGGGCGAGCGTGTCGGCGGAGATGCCCTGCTCCCGGAAGACGTCGAAGTAGCTCTCCGGATCGACCGGATAGGTCGCGAACGAGTTGCGGGGCTCCCGGTAGTAGCCGCCGAACCAGCTCATGTTCGTGACCTGGTCCACTTCGTCCAGCGCGCGGATGCGCTGCACGTAGGCGAGCGGCAGGTTGTCCGTCATGGAGTACTTGGAGTCGATGACGATCCTGTCCATGCCCGCGAGAGACACGCCGCCGGAAAACGCGTCCGAGATGGCCTGCAGCAGCGTGAAGAGCACGAACGCGATGGCCAGGGAGACGAACGTCAGCGACGTTCGCGTCGGCTTGCGGAGCAGGTTCGCCCATAGCAGCGAAAACAGACTCATGCCACGGCCTCCGCCGTGCCCGACGCGCTCGAAACCAGCCGTCCCTTGTCCATGTGCAGCGTGTGTTCCGCGCGATCGGCGGCCCTCGGATCGTGGGTCACCATCACGATGGTCTTGCCGAGCTCCCAATGCAGCGTCTGCAGCAGCGTGAGGATCTCGTCGGCGGTCGCCCGGTCGAGGTCGCCGGTCGGCTCATCGCAGACCAGCAGGCACGGATCGGAGACCAGCGCCCGGGCGATCGCGACGCGCTGCTGCTGGCCACCGGAGAGTTCGCCGGGCTTGTGCTTCCCGCGATCCCCCAACCCGACGATCTCCAACGCCAGACCGGCGTTCTTGCGGCGCTCCGACCGGGACAGGCCGGTGAGCAGCAGGGGCAACTCCACGTTGCGCTGGGCGTTCAGCACGGGCAGCAGGTTGTAGAACTGGAACACGAAGCCGACGGACCGGGCCCGCCACCGGGCAAGGTTCCCCGCGTTGACCGAGTCGAGCCGCAGGCCGTCGACCTCGATCTCGCCCGATGTCGGACTATCGAGACCCCCGATGAGGTTGAGCAGCGTCGTCTTCCCCGAACCGGAGGGACCCATCAACGCGGTGAACGTGCCGTCCCGCACCGACAGGTCCACGTTGCGCAGCACGCTGACGCGCTCCGCTCCGCGAGCGTAGTCCTTGCAGACGTTCGTGCACCTGATCAGTTCACGCATGACTCGCTCCTCGCCATTAGCTTGTTGAATTCGTGCCGGCGCTCGCGGCATCACCGACGAACCGGACCTGGACGCCCATGTTCGGCAGCACCCGGTCGTCCTGCTCCAGGAGCCCGATCCGGACCCGCACGGTTGCCTTGTTGCGGTCCGCGGCAGGGACGATCGCTATGACTCGTGCTTCGTACCCGTGGCCCGGCCAGGCGTTCAGGCTGACCCTGACAGGCTGATCCGGGAACACGCGTTTCAGATAGGCTTCGTTGATGTCGACCTCGACCTCCAGCGAGCCCATGTCGACGATCGTGCCTATCCCGCTGCGCGTGAATCCGCCCGCGGACATGGGCGATACAACCTCGCCCGGGTGCGCCGACCTGTCGATGACGACTCCGGCGAAAGGCGCCCGTATGCGCGTGTCGGCGACCTGCACCGCGAGGACATCGCGTTGCCGCCGCGCGACTTCGATCTCGTAGCGGGCGCTCTCGAGCTTCGCGACCAGCGTTCCCTTCGTCACACGATCGTCGTCCAGGCTCTCCGCGCTCACGAGCTGACGCCGGGCGAGCTCGACGGAACGTCCCAGGCGCCTGTCCGCATGGTCTACGGATATCTGCAGTTCCCGCAGTCGTGACCTGGCCGACGTCAAGCGGGAATCGGCAAGCGCCAGTTCCGCCTGGGCTGCCGAGTCATCCAGCAACGCGATGACCTGCCCGGGCTCTACGTGGTCGCCTTCTTCCACGAAGACGCTCGCGAGTCTGCCCGTGATCCTCGCGCTGACGGCCGCCTCCCTGCGGGCGACCACGAAGCCAGTGGCCTCGAGAACGGTGACCGGGTCCTGACCCGGGGGACGCCGAGCGTCCAGCAGAGCCTCCGGCACCGCCGCCCGCTTCGAGGGTGGCGGATCGCCGGACGCGGCCGTCCCGATGAAGCTCCAGCTCGTGAAGAGCACGCCACTGCCCATCGCCAGGACAAGCGCGCCCAGGAGGAGTCCTTTCCGGCGGGCCTTCGCATCTCGCCGGACGGCCTCGTCGCCGGCCCGATCGCCGCGCGCTATCCTGAGTTCGTTCAGCAGCGCTCTTCTGTCCTTCGCCGATCCGTTCACGGTTTCGTGCGTCCAGCTCGTGTTGTGGCGAGGTGGAGCGTCAGGCAAGCGCGGGTGCGAATCTCCCCAAAACCTCGTCGGGGATGGGCAGTTTCAGGAAACGGGGAGGTCTTGGAGAGTTTGGGGAGCTTCTTCGGTCAGCGGTCCGGCGCGGACCTGGCGCGATACGTCGACGGTGTCTCGCCCACGATCTCCCGAAACGCCCGATTGAACGTGTTGATCGACTGGTAGCCGA
>JAPPHP010000423.1:0-5919 GCA_028821035.1 Gammaproteobacteria bacterium
CCGCCACGTGGTGACGACGAGTTACGAGCACAAGGCCGTCCTCGACACCTGCGCGTGGCTCGAGACCTTGGGCGTGGAGGTGACCTACGTCGATCCCGATGCCGATGGCGTGGTGCCTCCGGCGGCGGTCGAGGACGCGCTTCGGGACGACACGGCGCTGGTGTCCGTGATGCACGCCAACAACGAGATCGGCGTCGTCAACGGCATCCGCGCGATCGGCGCGGTGTGCCGGGCGCGCGGCGTGACGTTCCACACCGACGCGGCGCAGAGCGCCGGCAAGATTCCCATCGACATGCGCGCTGACAACCTGGACCTCGTCAGCATGTCCGGCCACAAGATCTACGGCCCGAAGGGGGTCGGTGCGCTGCTCGTGCGCCGGGAACCGCCGCTCCGGGTGGCCGCCCAGATCCACGGCGGCGGGCACGAACGGGGCATGCGGTCGGGCACCCTGGCGACGCACCAGATCGTCGGCCTCGGCGAGGCATGCCGCATCTGCCACGAGGAGATGGGGCGCGAAGGCGAGCGCATCCGCGGGCTCCGGGACCGGCTGTGGCGCTGCCTGGCGCAACTCCCGGGCGTGCGGCTGAACGGTTCGGAGGAGCATCGCCTGCCCGGTACGCTGAACGTGTCCTTCGCCGATGTCGACGGCGAGACGCTCCTCCTGGCCCTCGACGACGTGGCGGTTTCGAGCGGTTCCGCGTGTACGTCGGCCACGGTGGAACCGTCGTACGTGCTCAAGGTGCTGGGCGTTCCGGACGCGCTCGCACACGCGTCGATCCGCTTCACCGTGGGGCGCTACACGTCGGAGCGCGACATCGATTTCGCGGGCCGCCGCGTGGTCGAGGTGGTGGAGAAGCTGCGGGGCGGGCGCGTATAATCCACGCCTGCCCGAGCCTCGGGTTCAGGCGGACGCATCTGGTCGGCGGCCGGCACGGCCACCCGCTTCGACGGAGAAACTCCATGGCCCTGGAACGCACGCTTTCGATCGTGAAGCCGGACGCCGTGGAACGGAACATCGTCGGGGAGGTCTACTCGCGGTTCGAGAAGGCGGGACTGCGGATCGTCGCGGCGAAGATGATGCGGCTGTCCCGGGACGCGGCGGCGGGGTTCTACGCGGAGCACGAGGGCAAGCCCTTCTACGACAACCTGCTGTCCTACATGAGTTCCGGGCCGGTCATGGTCCAGGTCCTCGAGGGTGACGACGCGATCCTGGTCAACCGCCGGCTGATGGGTGCGACCGACCCGCGGGAGGCGGCGCCCGGGACCATCCGGGCCGACTTCGCCGACTCCGTGGACGCGAACGCCGTGCACGGCTCGGACTCCTCGGCGAGCGCCGAACGCGAAATCGCCTACTTCTTCTGCGACGCCGAAATCTGCCCCAGGGGTTAGTGTCGTGTCACGTGACGCGACACCAGTCCCCGCCGTGGTCAATCTCCTCGGCCTCGACCGTGCCGCGCTCACGCGGTACTTCGCGGACCTCGGCGAGACGCCGTACCGGGCCCGGATCCTGATGCGCTGGGTGTACAAGCAGGGCGTCACGGATTTCGCGTCCATGACGGACCTCTCGAAGTCCCTGCGTGCGCGCCTGGCGGCCGAGGCGGAACTCCGGCCGCCCGAGGTCGCGGACCGTCAATGCTCGGCCGACGGCACGGTGAAGTGGTCCATGCGCACCGATGCCGGCGACCTGGTCGAGACGGTGCTCATCCCGGACGGCGGGCGCAACACGCTGTGCATCTCGTCGCAGGCCGGTTGCGCACTCGACTGCGCGTTCTGCGCCACCGGCAAGCAGGGCTTCAACGGCAACCTGTCCCCGGCCGAGATTGGCGGCCAGGTGTGGCTGGCCGCCCGGGAACTCGCGTCCCGCGGGGACGCCCGCGGGATCACGAACGTCGTCTTCATGGGCATGGGCGAGCCGCTGCTGAACTTCGATGCGACGACCACGGTCGCGAACCTCCTGATCGACGACTACGCGTACGGGATATCGAAACGCCGCGTCACGGTGAGCACGGCGGGGGTCGTCCCGCGGATCCGGGAACTCGCGGGGCGCACGGACTGCGCGTTGGCGGTGAGCCTGCACGCGCCGGACGATGCGCTGCGCGACGAACTCGTGCCGCTCAACCGCCGCTACCCGCTCGCGGAACTCCTCGATGCGTGCGGCGAGTACCTATCCCAAGTCGGCGAGCGGCGCTCGGTGACGATGGAGTACGCCCTCATCAAGGGGTGGAACGACACCCTCGATCACGCGCGGGCGCTCGCCAAGCTGCTGCGGCCCCTGCGCACGAAGATCAACCTGATCCCCTTCAACCCGTTTCCGGGCAGCGGTTTCGAGCGTCCGGACGACGACGTGCTGCGGGCTTTCCAGACCAGCCTGATGAACGCCGGGTACACCGCGACGCTGCGCACTACCCGGGGGGCCGACATCGCGGCCGCCTGCGGGCAACTCGTGGGCGCGGTGCGTGACCGCACCAACCGCAGCGCGCGCCACGCACGCATCCAGGCGCGCATCCGGGCGCAAGAGGTCGCGTAGCGGGAGCGGCGGATGGCGGACCCAGGCGAAAGCACGGCGAGCGGTCCCGGGCCGGCACTGCGCACGGCCCGGGAGGCCCTCGGCATCACGGTGGAGGATGTGGCGGGTGCGATGAACGTGCCCGTCGCGACGGTCCACCGCATGGAGGAGAACGCCTTCGATGCGTTGCCGGCGCCTCCGTTCACCCGGGGCTACATCCGCACGTATGCGCGCCTGCTCCGCCTCGACGGCGATGCCCTGGTCCGCGAGTACGGGGAGGCCATCCTGGACGAAGGCGAGTCGAGGCTCGTGGTCGAGGTGGAGAAGCCGTCCCTTGCCGAGTTGCCCCAGCGGTATCCGGGCTGGGTGTTCGGCGGGGCCGTGGTCGCGGTGGCCGTCGCGGGAGCGGCGGTGCTGTGGTGGGCATGGCCGCAGGAGCCGGAGCCCCGGGCCGCCACGGACCCGGTGGCCGTGACGGAGCCCGCACGCGCCGCGCCGGGCGCCTCCAGGACTGCTGCCCCGGCTCGTTCGTCCACCCCGACTTCCCGGCCCACGCCGACCCCCGCGGTCGCCGATGCCCCGGGTCAGGATGCGGCCGCGGAGTCGCCGGCGGCCATCGAACCTGCGCGGCCTGCGACCGATCCGGATGCACCCGGACCGGTCGACGCGGAGAGGGCGACAGTCCTGGAGGCCGTGCCCGTGCCGGAACCGGTGCCGGACGAGGCGGGCGATGCGGGAGCGCCCGCGACCGCGGAGGCGGCGCCGGCGGTGGACTCGCCCGGCCGAGCGGTACCGGAACCGGTGGCGCCCGGCGCCGACGTGCTCGATCTCGCTTTTCTGGGGGACTGCTGGGTGGAGGTGTTCGACCGCGAAGGGCGGATCGTGCACATGGACATGAGCGTGGCCGGCGATTCGCTGCGCCTGCAGGGGGAGGCGCCGTTCTCGATCCGGCTCGGCAACGCGCCCGCCACGACGCTTGCGTTCAACGGCGAGGCCGTGGACCTCGCGCCCCATACGCGCGCCAACGTCGCGAACCTGGTGCTCGGGGAGTAGCACCATGGAGTTCAGGCATGTCCGGGGGATGCGCGACCTCGTGTCGGAGGACGCCGAACGCGCGCGACGCGTCGAGGTCGCCGTCGTCGACGGCATCCGCTCCTACGGCTACGAGGAGGTGCGGCTGCCCCTGCTCGAGGGCTCGGAACTCTTCAGCCGCGGCGTCGGAGAGGCGACGGACATCGTCGAGAAGGAGATGTACACGTTCCTCGACCGGGGCGGCAAGCAGCTTTCCCTGCGGCCGGAGGGCACGGCCAGTTGCGTGCGTGCCGGCATCGAGCGGGGGCTGTTCCACGGCCGCAGCCAGCGCCTCTGGTACGCGGGCCCCATGTTCCGCTACGAACGGCCCCAGAAGGGCCGCTTCCGCCAGTTCGACCAGGTCGGAGCGGAAGTCTTCGGCGTCGCGGGCCCCGAGGCGGAGGCGGAGCTGGTGCAGATGGTCTGGTCGATCTGGGGCGGGCTCGGCATCGCGGACGGCATCGCGCTCGAGATCAACACCGTCGGGGCGGGCCGGTCGCGCCAGGCGTTCCGCGACGCCCTGGTCGCGTTCCTCGCGCCTCAGGCCGACGCGCTGGACGCGGACAGCCGGCGGCGACTCGACACCAACCCGCTGCGGATCCTGGACAGCAAGGTGCCGTCGACCCGCGCCCTGCTCGACGATGCGCCGCAACTGCATGACTTCCTGGACGACGCGGACCGGGCGCACTTCGACGGCCTGCGGCGCCTGCTCGACGAGTTGCGGATGCCGTACCGCGTGAACCCGCGCCTCGTGCGGGGTCTCGACTACTACACGCACACGGTGTTCGAGTGGGTCACGGACGGCGTCGGCGCACAGGATGCCGTGTGTGCCGGGGGCCGCTACGACGGCCTGGTCGAGCGCCTCGGCGGCCGGCCGACGCCGGCGGTGGGGTTCGCCATCGGCGTCGACCGGGTCGTGCTGCTGGCCTCGGAGACGCAGGGCGACATCGACTATCGACCCGTCGACGCCTACTGGGTGGTGCTGGACCGGAGGTTCATGGGCCGGGTACTGGATATGGCGCAGCGGTTGCGCGAGAGTGTCCCCGGGTTGCGCGTGCGCACGGACACCGCGGGCGGCAAGCCGGCGGCCCAGTTCCGGCGCGCGGACGAAAGCGGCGCCCGCTGGGCGCTGATCGTGGGCGAGGACGAGGTCGCCCGGGAACAGGTGTCCGTGAAGTGGCTGCGCGAGGAACGGGAGCAGGTGATGCTGCCGTTCGAGGAAGTCGGCGCGGCGCTGCGGGCCGGGTGCTGAGGACGGATCGTGGCGGAATACCTGACGGACGAGGAAGTAACGGAACGGCTGAAGCGCTGGTGGTCGGAGAACGGCACCGGCCTGACCGTCGGCATCGTCCTGGCGATCGGCGGGGTCGTCGGCTGGCGCTGGTTCGACGGGTGGCGCGCCGAGCGCGCCGAGGCCGCGTCGGACACCTACGCGGAATACACCGACGCGCGCGCGGCCGGGGAGGACACCACGGCGCTGGCGGCCCGTATCGCGGAGGAGTTCCCGGACTCGGCCTACCGGGTCTTCACCCTCCTGCACCAGGCCAGGGACGCCCTGGAGGGCGAGGAGTGGGAGCGCGCCGTGGAGCTCCTGCGCGATTCCGTGGACATCGCCTCGGAGAGCGTGCTGCAGGATGTCGGCCGGGTCCGGCTGGCGCGGGTGCTGCACCAGCTCGAGCGGCCCGAGGAGGCCCTGGCCGTGCTGCGCGAGGTGGAGGGCCAGGGGTTCGCCGGCACGGTGGCGGAACTGACGGGCGACATAGAGCTGCGCCGGGGGGCGCTTCCCGCGGCGCGCGAAGCCTACCAGGCCGCCCTCGACGAGACCGACTCCGGGCAGGGCGGCGTGCTGCTGAGACTGAAACTCGCGAGCGTTCCCCGGGAAAGCGTCTCGGGCGAAGACGTCGCCGAGGAAGACGTTCCCGAGGAACCGGCGAGCGACGCGGCGCCCGCGGACGCCGCCGAGACGCCGCAGGAAGCAGCCGCGGACGAAACGGACGGGCCGCCGGAGACCGTGGATTCCGGGGAGACCGGGGAGACTGGGGAGACTGGGGAGACGGACGAGTAATGGCAGGAACCCGCATCCATCCACTGAGCGTGGCGTTGCTGGCGCCGCTGCTTCTCGTCACGGGCTGCACCTGGTTCGACTGGCTGCCCTGGATCGGGGGGGACGAGGACGACGAGGACAAGGCGGACGAACCGACGCCGCTGGTCGAGTTCCCGGCCGAAGCGGACATCGAGCGCGTGTGGCGCGCCGACGTCGGCGACGGGCTGGGGCGCAAGTACCTGCGCCTCAACCCGGCGGTCGTGGCGGACCGGGTGTACGCGGCGGACGCCTACGGCGT
>JAPPHP010000423.1:6019-9019 GCA_028821035.1 Gammaproteobacteria bacterium
CGGATGGTGGACGTCGACAGCACGCCCCTGGTCGGGCGCAGCTTCATCTTCGCCGTGAGCTACCAGGGACGCATCCGCGCGTTCCGGCGCAGCGACGGCGCGCCGATCTGGGAACAGGACGCCTCGTCGTTCGTGGACCTCGCCGAGGGCTACGGGCAGGTCTACGTGGTCTCCGACGACGACGTCGTCCGCGCCATCGACCAGGGCGACGCCGTCGTGGTGTGGGAGCAGGAGGCGTTGCGCAACCGGCGCCTGACGAGCCCCCTGGCGTTCGGGAACTATGTCCTGGTCGGCGACGACGAGGGCTACCTGCACGTGATCGCCCAGAGCGACGGCCGTTTCGTCGCGCGGCGCAGGATCGACGGCAGCGGGCTGCGCTCCGGGATGATCGAGGCGGACGGCACCGTGTACGTGCTGAGCAACGGCGGCCGGCTGGAGGCCGTGGAGATCCGGCGCCGGGGATGACCGTCGTCGCGCTGGTGGGGCGCCCCAACGTCGGGAAATCCACCCTGTTCAACCGGCTCACGGGAACGCGGGACGCGCTGGTGGCCAACCGTCCGGGGCTCACCCGCGACCGGCGCTACGGACACATGGACCTCGACGGGCGCAGAATCGCCCTGGTCGACACCGGGGGCCTCATGGGCGACGAGGGCGCCATGTCGACGGTCGTGACCGCACAGGCGCATGCGGCGATCGGCGAAGCGGCACTCGTCGTCCTCCTGGTCGACGCGCGTGACGGGCTCACGGCGAGCGACGAGGAGATCGTCACGGACCTGCGCAAGCGCGGCGCGGCGATGCTGCTCGTCGCCAACAAGATCGACGGGGTCCCGCCCGAGGCCGCCATCGGGGACTTCTCGGGGCTGGGTTTCGGGGCGCCCCTCATGATCTCCGCGACGCAGGGCAGGGGGGTGGCGGCGCTGCGGGAGGCCATGGCCGAGCGCCTCCCGGACGACGACGCTCCGGAGGCACAAACCGACGCGCCGGGCCCCCGGGTCGCCGTCGTGGGGCGTCCGAACGTGGGCAAATCCACCCTCGTCAACCGGCTGCTCGGTGACGAGCGGCAGGTGGTTTCCGACGAGCCCGGAACCACGCGGGACGCCATCGAGGCGCCGTTCGAGCGGGACGGCCGACCCTACGTCCTGATCGACACCGCCGGCGTGCGCCGCCGGGGCCGCGTGTCGGATTTCGTGGAGAAGTTCTCGGTCGTCAAGACCCTCGACGCGCTGGACCGCGCCGACGTCGCCTTCGTGCTCGTCGACGCCCGGGAGGGCATCGTCGAGCAGGACCTGCACCTGATCAGCTACACGGCGGACGCGGGGACCGGGGTCGTGCTGGTGGTCAACAAGTGGGACGGCCTCTCCGCCGCCGAGCGCGCCGAGGTCAGGAAGGGCCTCGACCGCCGCCTGGTGTTCGCGCCGTGGGTACCCGTGGCGTTCGTGTCCGCACTGCACGGCAGCGGAGTCGGGGGCCTCATGCGGACGGTCGACGAGGTCTACGCCGCGGGAGCGCTCGAGACTTCGGCGAGCGCACTGACCGATATCCTGGAGCGTGCCGTGGCGGACCATCCGCCGCCGAGCGTGGGTGGGCGGGCGATCAAGCTGCGGTACGCCCACCGGGCGGGTTCGCATCCTCCGACCATCGTGCTGCACGGCAATCGGACCGGCGCGCTGCCGGCGTCCTACGTGCGGTACCTCGAGAACGTGTATCGCGAGGCGCTCGGCCTGGTCGGGATGCCGGTGCGGATCCAGCTCAGGACCGGGGAGAACCCCTACGCGGGCAAGCGCAACGAACTCACGCGCCGTCAGCGGCTGCACCGCAAGCGCGTGATCCGGCGCGACCGGGGACGCTGACCGGGACGTCACTCTCCGTTGGCGAGGCGCGCGAGGGTCTCCGCGAGCATGTCGGGGTCGACCTTGGCCCCGTGCAGGCTCACCGTCCAGTGCAGATGGGGTCCGGTGACGCGGCCGGTCGCCCCGACCAGCCCGATCTCGCCGCCCCGCGCCAACACGTCGCCTTCCTCCACGCGGATCTCGTCGAGGTGGCAGTACATGGTCACCAGCCCCTCGCCGTGGTCCACCATCACGGTGTTGCCGTTGAAGAAGAAGTCGCCGGTCACGAGGACGAGGCCCGGGGCCGGCGCGTGGATCGGCGTACCGGTGTCGGCGGCGATGTCCAGGCCGGAGTGGGGGCTGCGCGGCTCGCCGTTCAGGATCCGACGGCGTCCGAAGGGACTCGAGACCACTCCGGGCAGGGGCCGCAGGAACGGGTGGGGATCGCCCTGGCGCGGGCCCACGACGCCGTAGGCGTGGCCCATCAGCGCGGCCTCCCGGCGGTAACGCGCGAGGTCCTCCGGCAGCGGGTTTACGTGGCGCGGGTTCGGGATCGTGAGGCGCTGCACTGGGTAGTCCTTCGCGACGACCTCGAACGGGGCGCGCCACGCGCTCCCGTCCGCGCGTTCCACCACGAGTTCGTATTCGCCGGCGCCTGTCCCGAGCGGCAGGCCGACGATGGCGTGTCCGCGGTACAGCCAGGCGGCCCGGTCCTCGAAGCGGGCCTCCGTCGCGTCGGGACCGACGGGTATGGCGACCACGCCGCCGGGCACCGCCGTGACCGCGAGGAGCAGGGCGAACAGGTTCATCGTCGATTCTCCACAGGTGCGTCGGCCGCCGGCGCGACGTCGCCGCGGGCGAGCGCCGCCGCGTCCTCGACGTGGGTCTCAAGCACGGTGGCGGCCACGGTGCCCGAGGCCAGGTGCGCGTGGATGCGCTCGCCCGGTGCGAGGCCGCCCGCGTCATCGACTACCACGCCCCAGCGCGTATCGTCCGGCCGCGAGACGATCGCGTAGCCGCGGTCCAGCGTCGCGAGGGGGCTGACGGCGTGCAGCGTACGCATCGTCCCGGCCACGGCGCGACGGGCGCTGTCCACGCGGCGGCGCGCCCCGGCCCCGAGCGCGTGGAGGCCGCGCCGGGTACGCTCCCGGGCGGCGTCGATGGCCACGAT
>JAPPHP010000175.1 GCA_028821035.1 Gammaproteobacteria bacterium
GCCCGGGATCGTCCGGTCGCCCCGCATGAAGTCGATCAGGAGGGGCGCGGACACCTCGTCCCAGTCCCACGAGTCGTTCCAGTGGTACTGGTGGTAGCCGGTGAGCGCGCCGGTCGCCACGTCGAGCGCCAGGACCGACGTCGCGTACAGGTTGTCCCCGGGGCGCACGTCCCCGGTCCACGGCCCCCCGTTCCCGGTACCCCAGTAGGAGATGCCGGTAGCGGCGTCGTAACTGCCGGTGAGCCAGACGGGCACGCCGCCCGTCTTCCAGGAGTCGCCGCCCCAGGACTCGCTGCCGAATTCTCCCGGCGCGGGGATGGTGTACGTCTTCCAGGCCGGCGCCCCGGTCGCGGCGTCGAACGCCGCCACGAAACCGCGGATGCCGAACTCGCCTCCGGAGACCCCGACCATCACTTTCCCCTTGGCCACCAGGGGCGCGAGCGTCATGTAGTAGCCGGTGCCGTAGTCCTCGACCTCGGCCTCCCACACGACTTCGCCCGTGCGCGCGTCGAGCGCGACCAGGAAGCAGTCCGCCGTCGCCATGTACACCAGGTTCCCGTGCAGCCCGACACCCCGGTTGGTGGGGTGCATCTGGGAGAGGTCTTCCGGCAGGTCGCGCTGGTAGCGCCAGAGCAGGTCTCCGGAAGCCGCGTCCAGGGCCAGCACGTGGTTGTGGGGGGTCGTGACGAACATCACGCCGTCGTTGACGACCGGCGGGGCCTGGTGCCCTTCCCGCAGGCCCGTGGAGAACGTCCACAGTGGCTTGAGTTCGTGAACGTTGTCGGTGTCGATCTCATCGAGGGGGCTGTAACCGTGCGAGTCGTAGGTCCGCCGGTACATGAGCCAGTTGCCCGGTTCCGGCTCGACCAGCCTGGCGTCCGTGACCGGCGAGTACTCCGAAGCCCACGCGGCGCCCGCGAGCATCCACCATCCCAACCCGATCACACTCGTCCAGCGCATCGCTTTCCTCTCCCCTTGGCTCGTGCGGCGCGGCACGGGCCACGCCGCCGGTTGCGATGTTGCCACGGATCGGCCGGGATCAGGGCGGCTCTGGTCCCACCCGCCGCGAAAAACCGCCGGTCACGCGCAGCGCCCCGTCGGTGAGCGCCACCCGGAGCATGGCGAGCGGGCGCGGCGCAGGGCCGTTCACGACCCGCGCCGCGTCGGCCACGTCGAACTGCGAATCGTGGCACGGGCACTTCAGCCGCCGTGTCTCGTCGTCCCAGCCGTTGATCTCGCAGCCCGTGTGCGTGCAGGAAGCGGAGTAGACGAGCAGCACGTCCGTGCCTGGCGCGTCCGGGACCGCATAGCGCGACGCCTTCGAGGAGACGTCGTCCCCCGCGACCCGGACCACCAGGAGCTGGTTGTTGAGGGAGCCGTCCCGCACGATGCCGCTGGCCGGATCCATGGCATAGGCCGCCACGGGTCGCGGGCCGACATCGCCGGCGGCCAGGGTCGCCCCGGCCCGCTCGCCGAACGCGTGCACCAGGACATCGCCCTCCTGCGGCCGCATGCGGCGGGGTTTCTGGCCCAGGGCGGGCGCCGACGCGATCAGTCCGGCGGCGCCGGAGAAGCCGGCGAGGGCCCCGCGGCGATTCAGCACGGCGGGGTCAGTAGCTGATGCGCTGCGCCAGAGTCACCCAGCGCCCGTCCCGCACCACGCTCAACACCGACTCGCTCGCCCCCTTGTGGTCGTCGGGGCCGAAGGAAAGGTGGTACCCGAACATGTCCGTGACGTCGTGCATGCTCTCGAGCGCGGCGACGAGCTTCTCGCGGGTGAGGTCGCGGCCCGCGATCTCGAGCGCCTGCACCACGAGGTCGGCGCCCCGCCAGCCTTCCATCGCCGGCAAGCCCGGCTCCTCGCCGTAACGTTCGACATAGCCCTCGAACCACTCGCGCACCTCGGGCGTCATGTCGTCGTCCGGATAGCGCCGCGCCATGTGCACGAACGCGTAGTAGCCCTCGCCCGCCTCGTGTTCCGCGATCACCTGCCCGTAGGCCGCGTTGTTGCCCACCCAGGCGACGTCGTCCCAGCCCATCTTGCGCGCGGCATCGAGCACCAGGATCGTGTCGCGGTGCACGGTCCCCATCAGCACGAGGTCGCAATCCGCGTTCCGGAGCCGGAGGATGGCAGCCGTGAACTCGGTGGCGTCAGGTTTGTGGGCGGAGGTCTCGACGATCGGAATCCCCATCGCCGCGGTCTGGTCCTGCACCCCTTCGAGGATCTCGATGCCGTAGTCCGTGTCCTGGTACATGACGCAGACGGTCTCCTTGCCCTCCTGCTCGACGAAGTACTTCACCGCCGCGCGCATCTCGTCGTAGTAGATCCCGTGCTGGGCGAACATCAGCTTCTGGAAGGGCTCGACCATCGACCGCGCGCCCGTGCCCGGAAACAGGTTCGGCACGCCCTGCTCGAACTGCTGCGCCATGACGGCGTTGTTCGTCGGCGTGCCGACGGCGACCAGCATCGCGAAGATCTTGTCGCGGTTGATGAGCTTGTTGGCGGCCTGGATCGCGCGGGGCACCTGGTACTGCGTGTCCTCGACGATTAGGCGCAACTGCCGCCCGTGCACGCCGCCGGCGGCGTTGGCGTCCTCGAAACGCATGCGCATGCCGTTCACCACGCCCACGCCCCAGATCGCGATGGGGCCGGAGAGGTCGGTGTGCGTGCCGAAGAGCACCTCGGTGTCGGTGACGCCGTCCACTGTCATCGCCGATTCCCCGCCGCCGGACGCCGCGTCGTCTGGCGCGCCGCAGGCCGCAAGGAACGCGAGCGGCACCAGGATGGCGAGTCTTCTCATTGCACGTTTCCTCCGTCGAAGGCCGGGGCCCCGCAGAGGACGCCAGCGTTCGGCAACCGCAGCAGTTTACTCATCCGAGGGCTGTCTGGCCCGCGGCCGACGCCAAGGCGCGATCGAAGGTGACGATTTCCGCCACGCCCCGGCGTTGGCAACTGGCCAGGAAGCACAGGTCGCGCGCCGCGAGTTCCGGAAAGCGCTCACCGAGTCGCCGTGCAAGGTGAACGTCCTCGGCTTCCAGCGGCCAGACCTCGACGCCCGTGTCCGCGATGAGGGAGAGGGCCGCGTCCAGCTGCTCCATCCTCCGTACGGGGAGATACGCGTGCATCAGTTCCTGCAGCACCTCTGCCGAAGTGCACAGGGCCGTCTGCTTCCGCAGCGACTCGTCGAGGAACGCGCGCGCCGAAGCCTGTAGCGGATGCTCGCCACCCACCGCATACATGAGGACATTCGTGTCGACGAACGTCACGTCGGAGCTCGACCGCGGCGGCGCGACTGCTCCATCACTGCCAAGTGCTCTTCCCAGTCCGGTTCCACCACGGGCCCGGGGAGCGCGTCGCACCTGGCGAAGAAGGCGGCGAGGTCCTCGGGTGTGCGAATCCTGCTGGAGGCCGTTGCCCGCTCCAGCCTGTCGTGCGCCGCGGACCGCAGCCACGCGCTCAGGGACATGCCTTCCCGCCGGGCCTGGCGGACGAACCGTGCGTGGTCCACATCCGGAACCACCAGCTGGACTCGGGTCACGGGAGCCGTCCCTTCGCGCAGATGTGTAAAGACCTTACACATCATTGGGCAGCGCGGTCAACGGTCGTGTGCAGGATGGGAGGCGCGAGCGGACCGCCCGCGTGACCGGACTTCCGTCCGGGCGGGGACGGGACGGGCCGGGACAAGCCCGGCCCCTACGAGCCGTACATCTCCGTGATCAGCCCCTCGTACTTCTCGTGCACGACCTTGCGCTTGAGCTTCTGTGTCGGCGTGAGCTCCTCGTCCTCGGCGTCGAGCAACTGGTCGATGAGGCGGAACTTCTTGATCGTCTCGACCCGGGCGAAGCGGGCGTTGACGGCCTCGATCTCGCCCCAGACGAGGTCCTGCACCTCCCGGGTGTGGCACAGGCTAGTGTAGTTGGTGAAGGGCACGTCGTTGTCCTGGGCGTACTTGGTGACGTTCTCGTGGTCGATCATCACGAGGCAGGTCAGGTACGGCCTGCGGTCGCCGACGACGACGGCGTCCGTGATGTAGGGGGAGAATTTGAGCTGGTTCTCGATCTCGCTCGGCGTGATGTTCTTGCCGCCCGCGGTGATGATGATGTCCTTCATGCGGTCGACGATGTAGACGAAACCGTCGTCGTCGATGCGGCCCACGTCGCCGGAGTGGAGCCAGCCCTGGCGAATCGTGTCCGCCGTCTTCTCGGGCTTGTTCCAGTACCCGGCGATGACGCCCGGCGAACGGATGAGGATCTCGTTCTCCTCCGAGAGCGCCACCTCGGTACCGCCCACGGATTTGCCGACGCTGCCGATGCGGAAGTCGCCCGCCAGGTTGGCCGTCGCCAGGCCGCTGCACTCGGTCTGCCCGTACACCTCGTACATCGGCTTGCCGAGCGCCCAGTACCAGTCGATGAGGTCCGGGGCGATGGGGGCCGCGGCGGTCGACAGCCAGCGGCAGTCGTCGATGCCGAGCATCCGGCGGATGTTCTTGAGCACGAGCAGGTCAGCGAAGAAGAAGGCCGCCGTCACGGGGACCGGGACGCGGGCGCCGGCCTTCAGGCACGCCGCGCGCCGCTCGCCGACCGCGAGGGCCAGCCGGTAGGCGAGGCGCCCGAGCGCCGTGGCCTCCTTGAGCTTGATCGCGACGGTCGAGAACTGCTTCTCCCAGACGCGCGGCACGGCGAAGTGGATGGTGGGGGCGACCTCCTGCTGGTCCGTGACCGCCGTCTCGAGTTCCTCCACCAGGTTCACCACCGAGCACGACTCGAGGACCGCGAACGTGTAGAACATGCGACCGGCGACATGGGCGAGGGGCAGGAACCCCAGTTGCTCGTCCGTGTCGTGGATGCCGTAGCAGCGCTGCAGCGTGTTCATCGAGTACAGCATGTTGCACTGCGTGATCATCGCGCCCTTCGGCGGGCCGGTGGTGCCCGACGTGTAGGTCAGGATCATCAGGTCTTCCGGGCGCGCCTGGCCGATCTCCCGTTCCCAGACCTCCGGATGCCGCTCGCCGTACTCGCGCCCCAGTTCCAGCAACGCCTCGAAGCTCATGCACAGGTCGTCGTCGAGGTGCCGCAGGCCTTCCATGTCGAAGATGACGACCTTCTCCAGCGTCGACGTGCGCTCGCGCACCTCGAGCACCTTGTCGAGCTGCTCCTCGTCCTCCGCGAAGTAGTAGCGGGTACCGCTGTCGTTGATGAGGTACTCGACCTGGTTCGGGGCGTCCGTCGGGTAGACACCGTTGGTCACGCCACCCACGCAGATGACGCCGAGGTCCGCGAACATCCACTCCTTGTTGACTTCGGAGGCGACGGAGACCACGTCGCCGCGCTTCAGGCCCAGCGCCTTCAGACCGAGCCCGGCCAGCCGCGCCTGCTCCCCGTAGTCGGCCCAGGTGTACTCGTTCCAGATGCCGAAGTCCTTCTCGCGGATCGCGACCTTGTCGCCCCGCTCGGTGACCCGCTTCCAGAAGAGCTCGGGGATCGTGGAGCACCCCGCCACGCTCGTCAGAGCGTCCGGGCTCGCCGTCAACGCCATGTCTTGCGCACCTTCCAACGCCGCCGGCCGCGCACGCCTTCGTCCTTCATGCCGAGGTAGAACTCCTTGATGTCCGTGGCGTCGCTCAGCCGCTCGGCCGTATCTTCCATCACCACGCGACCCACTTCCATCACGTAGCCGTAGTCCGCGATGTCGAGCGCCATCTTCGCGTTCTGCTCGACGAGGAGCATCGTCACGCCCCGCTCGTCGTTGAGACGGCGGATGATCTCGGCGATGTCGTGCACGAGGCGCGGCGACAGCCCGAGCGACGGTTCGTCGAGCAGCATCACGGCCGGGCGCAGCATCAGCGCGCGCCCGATCGCCAGCATCTGCTGCTGGCCCCCCGAGAGGAACCCCGCCTCGAGCTTCCTGCGTTCCGCGAGCGGCGGGAAGTAGCCGTAGACCATCTCCAGGTCCTCGGCGATCTCCCCGTCACGTCGGCTGTACGCCCCCATCCGGAGGTTCTCGTCGACGTTCAGGAACGGGAACACCTCGCGCCCCTCGGGGACGTGCCCGACGCCGAGGCGCGCCACCCGGTCCGGGTCCCGGTTGGTGATGTCCTCGCCGCGAAAGGCCACGGTCCCCTTGCGCGGATCCATGGCGCCGCAGATCGTCTTCAGCACCGTGGTCTTGCCGGCGCCGTTCGCGCCGAGCACGGCAACGATCTGCCGATCGAACACCTTCAGGCTCACCCCGCGGATCGCCATCACCGGACCGTAGTAGGTCTCGATGTTGCGCAGTTCGAGGACGGGCGTCGGTTCGGCGGCGGTCACAAGTCAGTCTCCGAGGTAGGCGCGCAGCACCGCCGGGTGCTCCTGAATCTCGCGGGGCTCGCCCACCGCCAGTTCCAACCCGTCGGCCATCGCGAGCACGCGGTCGGACATGCGGGTCACGAGGTTCATGTCGTGCTCCACCATGATGATCGTTACGCCGAGGTCCTCGCTGATGTCCTCGATCCAGAACGACAGGTCCTCCGTCTCCTCCGGGTTGAGGCCGGACGACGGCTCGTCGAGGAGCAGGAGCTTCGGTTCGATGCAGAGCGCCCGCGCCACCTCCACCATCTTGCGCACCCCGTAGGGCAGGCCGTTGATCGTCTGCTCCCGGTAGCTCTGCAGGTCGAGCAGGTCGATGACGTCCTCGACCTTCTCCCGGAACGCGAGGTCCTGGCGGCGCACCCGGGGCAGGAAGAAGAGGTCCTCCGCGAGCATCGTCCGGCGGTGCACGTGCCGGCCGATGAGGAGGTTCTTGAGCACGGTCTCGTGCTCGAAGAGTTCCGTGTTCTGGAAGGTGCGGGCGATGCCGCGCTGGGCGACCCGGTGCACGGGCAGCCGGGTGATGTCCTCGCCGCCGAAGGTCATGGTGCCCGCGTCGACATCGTAGAAGCGGCTGATGAGGTTGAAGACGGTGGTCTTGCCGGCGCCGTTCGGGCCGATGATGCTGAAGACCTCGCCTTCCTCCACGTCGAAGGACAGGTCCCGGACGGCGTGGATGCCGCCGAAACTGACGGTCAGGTCGCGCGCCTCGAACAGGCTCACCGGACGCGCTCCGTGCGCAGGTAACTCTTCTGCCGCTTGTACGTCGCCTTGCGGTAGAGCGGGAACTCCTGGAAATAGAGGCGGATCTTGACCCATCGCCCGTAGATGCCGAGCGGCTCGTAGACCAGGAACAGGATCAGGATCAACCCGAAGATCGCGGGTTCGAGTCCCGGGATCTCCGCGATCGCCGGCGGCGACGCGTCGCGCAGGAACGCCACCGCCTGCGGCAGGAGCCCGATGAAAATGGCGCCGAAGACGACGCCGTGCATGGAACCCAGGCCGCCGACCACCACCATCAGGAGGAGCTGGATCGACGTCACGATCGTGAAGGCGTCCGGGGCGAGGTAGCCGATCTTGTGCGCGAAGAGCCCCCCGGCGAGCCCGGTGAACCCCGCCGAGAGGAAGAAGGCCAGCGTCTTCGTGCGCGCGAGATCGATCCCCATCGCCTGGGCCGAGACCTCCGAGTCGCGCACCGCGATCATCGCGCGGCCGGACGGGCTCCGGAGCAGGTTGAGTGCGGCGACGAGGGAGGCGGCGAGGAACGCGAGGCACACGTAGTAGAAGGTCGACGCGCTCATCAGGGAGACGGAGAACACCTCCGCGCGGGGCACCGCCATGCCCCGGTAGCCGCCCGTCACCGACCCCCAGTGGGTGATCACGTGCTCGACGATCCTCGAGAAGGCGAGCGTCGCCACGGCCAGGTAGATGCCGGTCATGCGCAGCGCCGGGATGGCGACGACGGCGCCCACGATGGCGGTCAGGAGGCTTGCCAGGGCCAGCGACACCGGCCACGGCAGGCCCTGCGTCAGAAACCAGGCGTGCGCGTACGCGCCGATGGCGAGGAAGGCCGCGTGGCCCAGGCTCACCTGCCCGGTGTATCCCACCAGCAGCATGAGCCCGACGCCGGCGATGGCGTAGATGAACACGAGCGACATCTCGCCGACGTAGAAGCTGTCGAAGCCGAGCGGCACCAGCAGCAGGGCGACGGCCAGCAGCACATACCAGAAACGCTGCCCGTTGTGCTGGAAGAGGTCGATGTCCTGGTTGTAGCGCGTCTTGAGGACGAATCTCATACCTTCTTCCTCTGCAGCGTCGCGAAGATGCCCTCCGGCCGGATGATCAGCATCACGAGCAGGATCACGTATGCGCTGAGGTCGCCGGATCCGGGCGGCAGGTAGCGTCCGGCGAACTGTTCGACCACGCCCACGAGCAGCCCGCCCACGATCGCGCCGGGGAGGCTGCCGAAGCCGCCCACGATGGCGGCGGCGAACGCCTTGATCGCGATGAACCCCATGAGCGGGTCGATGAGAGACACCGGCGCCACGAGGACGCCGGCGATTGTCGCGATGACCGCGGACAGCGCCCAGACCAGGGCGAAGATGCGTTTCACCGGGATGCCGGCGTAGAAGGCAGCAAGCTGGTTCTGCGACGCGGCCTGCATGGCGATGCCGACCCGCGCGAAGCGGAAGAAGCAGTACAGGGCGCCGCACAGCGCCGCCGTGCCCACGATGATCGCGAGGTTCTCGGTGCCGAGCATGAGGTCGCCGAAACGCAGCACGTCCCCGGCGAACGGCACGTCGAGGTCCTTCGGCTGGCTGCCCCAGGCCGCCCCGGCCACGCCCCGCAAGACGAAACCGAGACCGATCGTCAGCATCAGCACCGCAAAGGGCGGCTCGCCGATCATCGGCCGCAGCAGCACGCGCTCGAGCAGCATGCCGACGGCGGCCATGATCAGGACGGTCGCGAGGAAGCCCGGCACGAAATTCCACTCCAGCACGTTGATGAACGTGAAGGCGATGTAGGCGCCAAGCATCATCACCTCGCCCTGGGCGAAGTTGACCATCTCGGTCGCCTTGTAGATGAGGACGAGGCCGAGGGCGATCAGCCCGTAGACGCAGCCCTGGGACAGGCCGCTGACGAGGAGTTG
>JAPPHP010000092.1 GCA_028821035.1 Gammaproteobacteria bacterium
CTGACGGTGGTGTCCTGGGGCGGGTCCTACGAGCAGGCGAGCCGCAAGGCGGTGCTCGAACCGTTCACGGCCGAGACCGGCATCGAGGTCGCCGTCGAGGTGTACAACGGCGGCCTCGCCCAGATACGCGCCCAGGTCGAGACCGGCAACGTGTACTGGGACGTGGTGGACCTCGAGCGGGCGGACGCCGTGCGCGCGTGCGACGAGGGGCTCCTGGAACTCGTCGATGTCGGCGAACTGCCGCCGGCGCCGGACGGCACGCCGGCCGCGGAAGACTACCCGCCCGACGCGGTGACGGAGTGCGGCGGCGGGATGCTCTACTACTCCACCGTGGTCGCCTACAACACCGAGGTTCTCTCGGGGGTGCGACCGCGGACGATCGCCGACTTCTTCGACCTCGACCGTTTCCCGGGTCGCCGCGGCATGCGCAGGAGCCCCCTCGTCAATCTCGAGTTCGCCCTGCTCGCGGACGGCGTGCCGGTCGCCGAGGTCTACGGGACCCTCGCGACCATGGAGGGCGTGACGCGGGCGCTCCGGAAGCTCGACAGCATCAAGGACTCCATCGTGTGGTGGGAAGCGGGCGCGCAACCGCCGCAGATGCTGGCGGATCGCGAGGTGGCGATGAGCACCGCGTACAACGGACGCATCTTCAACGCCCAGGTCCTGGAAAACCAGCCGCTCGAGATCCTCTGGGACGGCCAGGTGCTGGACTCGGGGATGCTCGGGATCGTGGCCGGCACCGAGCGGCTCGACGCGGCCCTCGAACTGGTGCGTTTCGCGAGCCGGCCCGAGGTGGAGGCCGCGATCAGCCGGTACATCTCGTACGGTCCGGTGCGCAAGTCGGCCGCGCAGTTCGTTTCCACGCATCGGGAAACCGGGGTCGACATGCGCCCGCACCTGCCGACCAGTCCGGAGAACGTCGAGGGGGCGCTCCACAACGACTGGGAGTGGTGGAGCGATCATGCCGACGACATGAACGAGCGGTTCACGGCGTGGCTTGCGCGCTGACGGCGGCGCCTTGCGGCGCGGCGGGTCTGCCCCCGGGGCGCGGACAGGATGGCTGACCTCGCGGCGGCTGTACGGCCCCGGCGACGGCCGTCGCTCCCGGCGGGACTGCGCGCCTGGTGTCTCGTGTTGCCCCTCGCGGCGTTCGTCGGCGTCACCTTCGTCGCTCCGCTCGGCGCGATGCTGACCCGCAGCGTCCACATGCCCGTCGTGGCCGACGCCCTGCCCGAGACGCTGCGCCTGCTCGGGGAGTGGGACGGTTCGGCGCTCCCGGGGGAGACGGTGTTCCGGGCGCTCGGGCAGGAACTGCTCGCGGCGCGGGACGCCCGTACGCTCGGGCAGGTCGCGACCCGGGTGAACCGGGTCGAGGGCGGACTCCGGAGCGTGCTGACCCGCACGGCCCGGCGGCTGCGTACCGCGGCGCCGTCGCTGGAGGCGGCTTCGGGCGGCGCGACGTCGGCCTGGCGAGACGCCATGGTCGACATGGACGACGCCTGGAGCGAAGTCGCCACCTGGAACGCGATCCGGCGCGCCGGAGAACGTTTCACGGGTCGCCATTACCTGCATGCCCTGGACCTCGACGAGGCGCCGAGCGGCGGGATCGTCGCCCAGCCGGAGGACCTGCGGATCTACCTGCCCCTGCTGGGACGCACGCTGATGGTGAGCCTCGCGGTCACGGCGCTGTGTCTCGTCCTGGGCTATCCGGTGGCCTACCTGATCGCGCACGCGCCGCCGGGGCGCGCCCCATTGCTGCTCCTTCTTGTGCTCGTCCCCTTCTGGACGTCGCTGCTGGTGCGTACCACCTCGTGGATCGTGCTGCTGCAGAACGAGGGCGTGGTCAACGACCTCCTGGTGGCGGTGGGGCTGCTCGACGACGACGGCCGCCTCGCCATGATCTACAACATGACCGGCACGATGGTCGCGATGACGCATGTCCTCCTTCCGTTCATGGTGTTGCCGCTGTACTCGGTGATGCGCACGGTCCCGCCGGAGTACATGCGGGCGGCGGCTTCCCTCGGCGCGACGTTCCCGGCGGCGTTCCGGCGCGTCTACTGGCCGCGCACGCTGCCGGGTGTCGCCGCCGGCTGCCTGCTCGTCTTCATCCTCGCGATCGGCTACTACATCACGCCCGCGCTGGTCGGCGGGCGGACGGGACAGCTCATCTCCAACATGATCGCCTATCACATGCAGCAGTCCCTGAACTGGGGCCTGGCGGCGGCCCTGGGAGGCATCCTGCTGGTGTGCGTCCTGGCGCTCTACCTGCTGTTCGACCGTCTCGTCGGGGTCGAGCGGATGCGGTTGGGGTAGCCGGCCGGTGCCCCTGGGGCGTTCGCTGTCGAAAGAGGCTTCCGGAACGCGTACGCCAGGGTAGGGCTACTCCGCGTCGGCGTTGGCAATGGATGTGGTGTCGAGGTCCGCGCGAGCGTCGCCCTGGAGCGTCCAGGGGCCTCCCAGGGCCCGATGCAGCGCCAGCCGCGCGTAACCGAGGTCACGCTTTCCGACGGCGAGCGCGGACTGCCAGGCGATGTGGTTGCGCGAGGCGGCGAGAAACGTCGCATAGTCCGCTACGCCGGACACGAACCGCTGGTCCTGCAACGCCGCTTCCGCGGCGGCCTCGTCGGCGGCGTCGCGCAACAGCGAGACCACCGTTCCGCTGCTCGAGAGCCCGGTCAGGGACGCCTGGACCTCGCTGGTTGCGGTCACGACGGCCCGCCCGAACGCGGCGGCGGCTTCGTCGAGCCGCGCCTCGGCCAACGCGAGATTGCCCCGCCGGCGACCGCCCTCGAATACCGGTGCGAGGAGGTTCACCGTGAGGTTGCTGAACCATTGATCGGCGTCGAACCACTCGCCGGTGTCGGTGCTGAGCAGGCCGATGGAGCCCGACAGCGACAACGACGGCAACAGTTCGGCGCGACGGGCGCCGACCAGGTAACGCGCCGCCTGGACCCGCTCGCGCGCCGCGCCCACGTCGGGCCGTTGCAACAGCAGGTTCGCCGGGACATCGTTCGGAACGGAAGCCAGGGGCGCGTTGGAAGGCAGGGCATCGGGAAGCGCCTGCTCGACGTCTTCCCGGTAGCCGCCGAGCAGCACCCACAGCCGGCCCTCGGCATCCGCCAGGCGGCCCGTGATGCGCGGCAACTGGGTCTGCGCATCGACGACCGCGCGGCGTGCCTCGTAAAGGCGGTCGATGTCGGTCAGGCCGCGCTCGTAGCGAACCTCGGCCAGGATCTCCTGTTCCTCGAGTATGCCCACCAGGTCCGCGGTCAGGTCCCGTTGACGGCGCAGATCCACCACCTCCAGGTAGGTACGCACGGTCTCCGCAAGAACACCGATCCGGGCGGCCTGGAAGTCCGCTTCCGCCGCAAGGTGCTCGGCCGCGGCGGCCCTTGCGGCGTCGCGCTTGCGCCCCCAGAAGTCGGCTTCGTATGCGAAGTTCGCGCCGAGGCTGTAGGTGGTGAGATCAAGCCGGTCGGGAAGCGTCAGGTTGAAGGCATCGAATACACCCGAGTCGATGCCCAGTTCCTCCAGTTGCGCGCCAAGGCCCGCGTTTGCCGGCACGTCGAAGGATTCGGCGCCCAGGGAGGCCGAGATCATCGGCAGCCGCGCTCCGACCGCGATGCGCGCCCTGGCCCTGGCCTGCTCGACACGGGCGACCGCCCCCGCCAGGTCGAAGTTCGAGTCGAGGGCCGCTTCCATCACCCGGTCGAGCGCCGGGTCCTCGAATGACTCCCACCACCTCGCCGCGTCGGGCAAGCCGGTCGCCGGCGCAACCGCCGATGGGCTGGACGGAGCAACTGGCTCGTGTGCCTCTGGCGAGGGGGGCAACAGGGAACACGCCCCTGCGAGGCAAACGACGAGGACCGCCAGACACGTCGCGGGTGTCCGCGTGCCGGAAAGTCGCTTCCATTTCACGATCGCACGGGCTCCCAGCCGCGTCCCGTTGCATATTAACCCCGCCGGGCCGGCTCCGCGCCGCAAGCGCCTGGAGAGGCCGGGCCGGGGGCCGAGACCGGCTGCCTCTGTTAAGCTGCGGGCTTCCTTGGGTCGGGCGGGCGCGAGCCCTTGAGAGTTTGCCCATGGCGATAACCGTTCAACCCAACGACGGCGCCGCCGGCGCCGTCGTCACCGGCGTGAACCTCGCGGCGCTGGACGACGCCACCTGGGCGGAGGTGTACGGCGCCTTCCTCGCCCACGGCGTGCTGATCTTCCCGGGCCAGCACCTCGACGAGGAGGCCCAGGGCGCTTTCGCCCGGCGCTTCGGCAACATCGAGAAGCTGTATCCGGGGCAGGACCAGGCGACGCTGCACTTCGGGAACGTCAAGGCCGACGGCAGGCTCACGCAACCCGACGACGAGTCGTTCAAGCTCCTGCGCGGTAACGAGGGCTGGCATACGGACAGCACGTACATGCCCCTCGCGGCGAAGGCGTCGATGCTTATGGCCCTGGTCGTCCCCGACGAGGGCGGCGGGACGGAGTTCGCGGACATGCGCGCGGCGTACGACGCGCTCGACCCGGCCATGCAGGAGAAGCTCGAGGGGCTGTCGGCCTATCACTCGCTCTACCACTCGCAGGCCAGGGCGGGTTTCGCGCACACGACGGACCACATGTACGGCTTCCACGACAAGGGCGCGCCGCTGCGGCCGGTCATCAAGACGCATCCCGAAACGGGCAGGAAGTCGATCTACACGGGCCGGCACGCCTACCGGATCGAAGGCATGGATCCCGACGAGTCGCTGGCGCTCCTCGACCGGCTCATGGACGACGCCTGCCAGCCGCCGCGCACGTACCGGCACGCCTGGACGGTCGGGGACCTGGCGGTCTGGGACAACCGCTGCATGATGCACCGGGCGCAACCCTACGATACGACCCAGCCCCGCGTCCTCCGGGCATCGCGGGTCTCCGGGGAGCCGGAGTCGGAACTGGCGCCGACGTTCGCGGACCCGAAGGCGGAGGCCTTCCGGCCGACCTCGTCCAACGAGTCGGCGCTGACGGCAAGCAAGTCCGCGAAGGAGCCTGACGTCTACGCGTAAGCGTGCGCGTGGCCCGTCCCGTGGTCAGGACGAGTCCAAAAAGAGCCATGAACGACCATGAAATCTCGGCGATAGCCACCGAAATTTCATGGTAAAGTCTGGGTCGTGATTGCGCGAACGCAACATGTTGCCGCAGTGCTGGAGCGGTTGCGCTCCTTCCCCATAGTAGCCATTCTAGGGCCCAGACAGATCGGCAAGACAACGCTCGCGCGGCAGGTCGGCCGGCGCTTTCCCCGTGCGACACATCGCCTGGATCTGGAAGACCCCGCCGATCTCAACCGCTTGACGGACGATCCCGGGTTGGTGCTGCGGGAACTGCGCGGCCTGGTGGTCATCGACGAGGTGCAGCGCGCGCCGGACCTGTTTCCGATCCTGCGTGTCCTCGCGGATCGCCGGCCGTTGCCCGCCCGTTTCCTGGTCCTCGGGAGCGCTTCCCCGGACCTGATCCGACAGTCATCGGAGTCATTGGCGGGCCGTGTCGTGTACTACCGCCTCGGTGGACTCGACCCGTGGGAGGTGGGGTTTCACCGGTTGCCCAGGCGCTGGCTGCGCGGTGGGTTTCCTCCTGCGTGGTTGGCGCGGTCGAACAGTGCAGCGACGGTGTGGCTAGAGAGCTTCATCAGGACGTTTCTCGAGCGGGATCTGCCCGAACTGGGCGTGCGCGTGCCCGGACCCGTGATGAGGCGCTTCTGGACCATGCTCGCGCACTGGCATGGGCAGGTGTGGAAGGCGTCGGAGTTTGGCCGATCTTTCGGCCTTGCTGACACGACCGTCCGCCGCTACCTGGACATCCTGACCGGCGCGCTGGTGGTGCGTCAGCTACCGCCCTGGCATGCCAACTTGGCCAAACGCCAGGTGAAGGCGCCCAAGGTCTACCTTCGCGATACGGGCCTACTGCACGCCCTGCTCGGAATCTCCGACATGAGATCTCTGGACGTGCATCCGAAATCCGGTGCGTCCTGGGAAGGGTTCGTTCTGGAGTCCATCGTCGACCGCCTTGGCCTGCCGGATCAACACGCCTATTTCTGGGCGGCGCATTCTGGCGCGGAGGTCGATCTCCTGATCGGCCCCGACACGGCACGGATTGGTGTTGAGGTGAAGCGGACGACCGCTCCCAAGGTCACGCGGTCCATGCACACGGCCGTTCGCGACCTCGGCCTCAACGAGTTGATCCTGGTGCATGCAGGCCAACAGTCGTACCGGCTCGCCGATCGCGTGCGGGCGGTGGCGGCCACCCGGTTGGATCGGGACCTCGGCTTGGGGCTTTGGCCGCGGCTGTAGCCTGGGAACGACGGGCCCTATGTAGAAGGCGGTTGCCGCGGCTGCGTCCGCCTTGGCGAGCACCTGTGTCACGCGAGAACGCGCCGCTGAGCCTCAATCCCTGTTCCAGGCCTCACGTAGCGCGGCCAGCGTTGGCACGTCGGGTCGCTCCCGCCAGATTGCCGCCGCGTCCCGGGCCACCGCTTCGCGTCGCGCACGAGAATCCTGCTCGAGGAATCGATCGATGGCCTGCTGGCCTCAAACCCGCCGCGATCCACGCGCCGGGAGGCGGCGAGCCAAGACGGTACAATGCCGGCGACTTCCAGGGGGGAACCGTCATGCTGAACCTGTCGATTCCAGACAGCGTCGCGCCGTTGCGCGCCCAGGTGCTCGACTTCATCGAGAAGGAGATATACCCCATCGAGAACGACCTGTACGACGAGACGCCGGAGCGGCGGCGCAGCCTGACGCGGGGGTTGATGGACAAGGCGAAGGCCGGGGGACTGTGGGCGCTCGGCCACCCCGAGGAGATCGGCGGCGGCGGGCTGCCCTTCATGGACTACGTATTCATCAACGAGGTCATCGGGCGTTCGCCCATGGCAACGGTGGCGCTCGGCACGCACTCGCTGCAGGACTCGATCATGCTGCACATGTATGCGAGCGACGAGTGGCGCGAGAAGTACCTGGGGCCGCTGGTGGCCGGAGAGGTGTTTCCGAGCTTCGGCATGACGGAGCCGGAGGTCGCGAGTTCCGACCCGACCCAACTGCAGACGCGAGCCGCCCTCGACGGCGACGAGTGGGTCATCAACGGCCGCAAGTGGTTCACCTCCGGGGCCGGCACCGCCGCCTACACGACGGCGATGGTGCGCACGGAGCCCGACGACACGCCGGCGCACTCCGCCTTCTCGATGATCGTCGTGCCGACGGATACGCCGGGCTACGACATCGTCCGCGACGTCAAGGTCATGGGGCAGTACGACGGCCACTACGAGGTCGCCTACAACGACGTGCGCGTGCCGAAGGACAACCTGCTCGGACCGCGCGGGCAGGGGTTCAAGATCGCCCAGCACCGGCTCGGTCCGGGCCGCATCTTCCACTGCATGCGCTGGCTCGGACAGGCGCAGCGCGCCTTCGACCTGATGTGCGAGCGGGCCAACACGCGGGTCGCCTTCGGCAAGACCTTGGGCCAGCACCAGCAGATCCAGAAGTTCATCTTTGACACGGCCTGCGAGATCCAGGCGAGCCGTCTGCTGACGCTCCACGCGGCGCAGAAGATCGACCAGGGCGACGAGGCGCGCGTCGAGATCGGCCTCATCAAGGTCTACGGCGCCACGATGCTGCACAATGCCATCGACCGTGCGATCCAGGTGCATGGCGCCAAGGGCGTCACCGAAGACACGCCGCTCGAGCGGATGTATCGCCACGCGCGTTTCGCGCGCATCTACGATGGCGCCGACGAGGTGCACGTGCAGACGACGGCGCGCCGCATCCTGCGCTTCTACGGGGAGGGAGGCAGCTTCGACTTCGGGACCCGCTGAGCATCCGCCGGCCCGGGGCGGACGGAGGGACGAGGGATGATCGAGCTGAATTCTCGACGTCCAGACCGGGGACGGGGGATGAACTCGTTCATCGCCTGCTTGGGGATGGGGGGCATCCAATGAGCTGGGGAGCAGAACGCGCCGCCCGGGGCGTGGTGGAGCGGGATTTCGCGATCGAGGCCGACAGCGGCCGTGTCCCGGGCGTGTTCTGGAGCCCGGAGGGGACGGATGCGCTCCGGGGGCTCGTGATGCTGGGTCATGGAGGCGGCGCCGACAAGCGCGCGCCGTACCTGCTGGCGGTCGCCCGGTGGCTCGTGCGCAACCATGGCATCGGCGCATTCGCGATCGACGGTCCGGGCCACGGGGAACGCATCGCGCCGGGCGCGGAAGTCGACTTCGAAGCGGCATGGGGTTCGCCGGACGCGACCGACAGCGTCATCGCGGACTGGCGCAGCGCGCTCGACTTCGTCCGCGGATCGGCGGGAGACGCGCCGCTCGGCTACTGGGGCCTGTCCATGGGCACGATGATGGGCCTGCCGCTCGTCGCCGCCCTCGAAGAGGTGCGGGTCGCCCTGCTCGGCCTCATGGGGCTCTGGGGCCCGAACGCGGATCGCCTTGCGGCCGACGCGCCGCGCCTCAAGTGCCCCGTGCGGTTCCTCGTGCAGTGGGACGACGAGATCGTACCGCGGGACCGGGCGCTCGAGCTCTTCACGTGCATCGGCAGTGAGCACAAGACCCTGCACGGCAACCCCGGACTGCACGTCGCGGTTCCCCCCGGGGAGATGCGCGACTCCACCGTGTTCCTGGCGCGGCGCCTCGGGTCGTGAACTCGTTACGCATGGCGCCCTGAAGCTCCTTGAGGCTGCCGCGTGGCTGAACGACTGCTGGAAGTCAGCGACCTGCACGTCCGCTTCGGGGATGTCGCGGCGGTTCGCGGTGTGTCCTTCGGCATCGAGGCCGGCGAGACCGTCGCCCTCGTCGGCGAGTCCGGTTCCGGCAAATCGGTCACGGCGCTCTCGATCCTCCAACTGTTGCCCTATCCCCTGGCCAGCCACCCCGCGGGCAGCGTGCTCGTCCACGGCGAGGAGATGATCGGCGCGGACCAGGC
>JAPPHP010000156.1:0-6233 GCA_028821035.1 Gammaproteobacteria bacterium
GGCGGAGGCAGCGTCACGCCGCGCGCGGCATGGCGTTCGCTCGGGCGGCTCGCGATGTCCACGAGCTTTGTCTGGAGCGTCGGGTCGGCCAGTCTCGAGCGCTGCTCGTCGAGCGGGAGCGCGCGCACGTCGCGCCAGACCTCCCAGCCGTCGAAGGGCGTGTAGGACTCGAACGTGTAGAGGACGTTGAGCGACCGGGAGTGCACCTGCGCGAACATGCGTCCGCCGGCCTCGGCGGTCTCATCGAGCAGCTCGAAGTACTGCCGCCAGAGATCCGGCGCGTGCCGTGAGGCGAACATGCCCCACGTGACCGGAACCCCCGTCTCGACGCTCAGCGCCTTCAGGCGTTCGTGGTAGTCCCGAATCCGGTCGGGGTCGGGCCCGGTCCGCTCCCCGGCAATCTCGAACATCCCGGCGCCCGTTTCGCCCATGGCCCGGACGATGGCGCGGACCTCGTCCCAACTCGCGGCGCGACTCGCGACGGGCTTGTGGTCCGAGGTCTGGTGGTTGGGGGAGCGCGACGTGGTGAAGCCCATCGCGCCGGCCCGCACGGCCTCGCGGACGATGGCGGCCATGCGCGCGAGGTCGTCCTCGCTGGCGGGCTCGGTGAACGCCCGCTCGCCCATCACGTACGTACGCAGGGCGGAGTGGCCGATGTAGCCCGCGTAGTTGATGCCCTTCGGCAGCGCGTCGAGCACGTCGAGGTACTCGGGATAGGTCTCCCAGCGCCAGCGGATGCCCTCGATCATCGACTCGCGGGCGATGTCCTCGGCACGTTCCAGGTTGCGGAACACCAGGTCCGCTTCCTCCTCGCGGCACGGAGCGAGCGTGAAGCCGCAGTTGCCCATGACGACGCTCGTCACGCCGTGGTAGCAGGAGCAGGAGCCGATCGGGTCCCAGAACACCTGGGCGTCCATGTGCGTGTGCCCGTCGACGAAGCCGGGCGTCACGACGTGGCCTTCGGCGTCGATGGTGTCCGCGCCGTTCTCGCGAATGCGGCCGATGGCGGCGATCCTGCCGTCCGTGATGCCGACGTCGGCGCGGTAGGCCGGAGCGCCCGAACCGTCGACGATGGAGCCGTTTCTGATGACGAGGTCGTAGGGCATGCCGCTCCTCCCGGGTGGGACGGCGACAGGCTATCACGACTTCGGGTCGCGCCCGGCCGGCGAGGCCGCGCCGGCCGGGCGATCAGGCGGTGTCGGTCGCGGACCAGGAGCGCACCCGCGTAACCGCGATGCGGATGGCCCGAGACCCGACCGGAGTCTCCCGGTACTGCGGATACTTGGCCTGCAACGCCGCGCGGACGGGAGCGCTCGTTGGGACGCCAGCCGCGGTGCCGTCCGCCCGCAGCCAACGCAGTCGGGTCCAGTCGTCCTGGTACTCGTCGATGAGGAGCGACACCGCCGGATTGCGCTCGATGTTCTCGACGCGGCGGAGCTTCCGGCCGCTCTTCGGCTTGCCGTCGACCGGGACGAACAGCGCGCCGTCGCATACGCAGAAGACCACCGGCACGATGTGCGGGCGCGTGCCATCGACGGTGGCGAGGCGGGCCACCGGAGCGCGGGCCGCCCAGCGAGGCAATGCAGCGCCGGTGGTCAGCATGTCCCACGATGTTCGCGCCATGGGAGCGATTCTCCCATGAAGCCGCCTGCGCCTCGCCGGTCGCACTGGTAACCTCCCGGCATGGCCCGCATGATCGTCGACTGCGATCCCGGTCACGACGACGCGATCGCGTTGATCCTGGCCCACGAGTACGCCGAGGTCGTCGGGGTCACGACTGTTGCCGGGAACGCGCCGTTGTCTGCAACGACGACGAACGCCCTGTTGATGATGGCCCTGCTCGGTGTGGATACCCCCGTCCACTCCGGGGCCTCGGAGGCCCTGGCAGGGCCCGCGCCCCACGCGCAGGCGGTTCACGGCAGTTCGGGCCTCGGCGGCGTCACGCGCATTCAGCACGACCGCACGGTAGCGGGCACGGACGCGGTCGGCTTCCTGCTCGACGCTCCGGGGCCGGACGACTGGATCGTGGCGCTCGGTCCGCTGACCAACCTGGCGCTGGCGATCGAGCGCGATCCGGGCTGGGTGCGCCGGGTCGCCGGCATCTCGATCATGGGTGGCAGCGCCGGCGTCGGCAACGTCACCCGCGTCGCCGAGTTCAACATCTGGGCGGACCCCGAAGCGGCGGCGCGCGTCTTTCGGTCCGGCGCGGACCTCACGATGTGCGGGCTCAACCTCACGCACCAGTTCCGCTCCTCCGACGCGGTCACGGAGCGGCTGCGCAACGTGGACTCGCCCCTGGCGGCATTCGCGGTCGAGTCGTTCGACTACCTGCACGCGCGCCTGGCGGAGTTCATCGGCAGCCGGGACGCGGCGCTGCACGATCCGTGCGCGGTGCTCGCGGTCACGCATCCCGAACTGATCGAGACCGAGGCGCGCGCGGTCGATGTGGAAACGACCGGGACGCTGACGCGGGGCATGACCGTGGTGGATCAGCGGGTTACACGCCGTCGGGACCCGGACAACGTGCGGGTCGCCTACCGGATCGATCCGGCCAGGGCGATGGAGCTGACCCTCGCCGCGCTCGGCGTCTCCTGACCTGCGTCCCGTGGCCGTGACGTGACCACGCGCACCGCGGACGCGGCTGTCGTCGGCGCCGGCATCGTGGGCTGCGCGACGGCCTACTATCTCTCGACGGCCGGACTACGGAGGGTGCTGGGCTATCGCGAGGGGATCGCCCAGCACGCTTCCGGCTTTGCCTACGGCGGGCTGTATCCCCTGTCCGGCGCGGGTATTCCGGGTCCGATGTTCCCGCTGGCTCGCAAGTCCTTTGCGCTGCACCGCGAACTCTCGGAAGGGCTGCCGGGCGAGTCCGGACTGGACATCGGCTTTCGGTCGCGGCCGACGGTAAGCCTGGCATTCGCGAAAGACGAGGCCGTAGGCATCCGGGAGCACGTCGCATGGGTCAACGAGCAGCCGGGTTTTCGGGCCGAGTGGCTGTCTGGCACGGCCCTGCGGGACGTAGATGCGCGGATTGCCGATGATGCCCTCGGTGGCGCGCTCTATCACGGCGCGGCCGAAGTCGACCCAGCCGGGCTGACCCGCGCGCTGGCGGAGGCGTCCGGCGCCAGGGTCCTGGCGGATGTTGGGGTCGGATTGATCCGCGACGGCGACCGGGCGATTGGCGTGCGGCTCCGCGACCGTGGGGAGATCGCCTGCGAAGCGGTCGTGCTCGCGCCGGGTCCGTGGGCCGGCGCCGCGTCCGACTGGTTGGGCGCGCCCGTACCGGTCACGCCGCTGAAAGGCGAGATCCTGCGTCTTGCGGCCCAAGGGGTGCCCATCGACTGCTCGATCGGCTGGCGGGGCAACTACGCGACGACGAAGCCGGACGGTCTCCTCTGGGCCGGCACCACGGAAGACACGGCGGGTTTCGACGAAGAGCCCACCGAGGTCGGGCGGCGGACCGTACTGGCAAATCTGTTGCGGATGATGCCGGCACTCGAGGGTGCCCGCGTGATCGCGCAGACGGCGTGCCTGCGTCCGATGACGCCGGACGGCAACGTGATGCTGGGCAGGGCGCCGCGGTTGCGCGGCGTGTACGTCGCCACCGGCGGCGGCCGGAAGGGGATCCTTTACGGGCCCGGCATGGGCGCCGCGTGCGCCGACCTTGTCGCGTCGGGAGCAACGGACCTGGACCTGTCCCCCTACGACCCCGGTAGGTTCCGGGGGGGCTGAGTCGAAGTGCTGCCCCGCGCGGTCGGCGAGACGGACTGGAAATCCGACGCAGGTGACATTGGCCCGGGAACGGTTACTGCCGCGCGGGTGCCGCGACGCTCAGGAGTTCGTCCAGAAGCCGGAGGTCGTCGGCCTCCATCTCCAGTTGCGCATCGTGCGCCTGCTGTTCGACGCTGTTCCTGAACAGGTGGGCGATCTGGTCGGGCGCCGTCCGGGTTTCGCTGATGGCGAGTCCGACCAGGTGAAGCGCGCGGGTGACGAAGGCGAACGGCTGACGGCCGACCGACGCGCCCGCCTCGATGGCGTGATCACGGGCGTTCTTCGTGATGTCGCCCAGGGTCGACTGCCGGCCGCTCTGTCCGGCCAGTGCCTCGAAGACGACCCGGTACTGGTCGGGGCCAAGCCGCGGCAGGCCCACCACCTCGTAGAGCCGCTCGACGAGGTCCGCGAGGGCTTCGGGTACGTCGGCGAGGTTGGGTGAAGCCCGATCGGCGGAGCGTTCGGCGCGAGCGTCGTCCGAATCCGCCGGTGCGGCGTGGCGCGCCGGATCGTAGACGAAGCCCGGCGGTGTGGACGAGAAGCGCAGGTGGCGATCCTCGAAGGTCAGCAGCAGCTTCTTGAAACCGCCGGCCCCGAGCCAATCCGACTCGCCCACGACCGGCCAGCGTTCGCGCATCCTGGACGCGAGTTCGGGCAGCCGTAGCGCCGCGCCCGACTCGGCGAGTTCGCGTCGGATCTCGGTCTCGATCTCGACGCGGAGCTGCCGGAAGTCATCGCCGGCGCCCCTGGTGGGCGAAGGCGCCGGGGACCGGGCCTGCTCCCGCGTCTCTCCGAACACGGCCTCGAACTCGTCCATGTCGATCACGATGTCGCAACAGGACCGGAACACGGCGGCGGTCTGCTGGTTCGCGAGGATCGAGGTGATGCGGTCATGGGCGCGCAACCGTAGCGCCACGGGCGTGAAATCCGCGTCGGAAGACAGGATCACGACTCGTCGAAGCGGGTCGTGTGCTCGATGGTGTCGGCGATGTCGAGCGTCATGACGATGTCGGCGCTGTTCTTGCCGGACTTGGTCAGCGGCGGGCAGTCGACCACCTGGAAGCCGAGGCGCGTGAAGTAGGCGCGGAAGGGCCGCATCAGGTCCGGGGACCCGTAGCAGCGACGGATCAGCATGGAACGCTCGCCGCGGAATGCCTCACGTTCGTTGGCGTGTTCGCCTCGCTCCAGCCACGGCAGCCACCGGGACGGGTTGGCGAAACGCTTCGCTACGGCGTCCGAGTAGTCCTTCTTCAGGCTTAGGAAGACGTTGTCGAAGTCGATGAACAGGGCGGCCTTGACGCGGTCCATGGGGTCGCACCCAACATGTCCCGGTCAGGTTGGCCCGGCCGACCGGGCCCGCCGGTCCGGGGACACCGGCGGGCCGCCAGGCCGTGGAATCAGGCGAAGGGGTTGGTCCCCGTGTCGGTCATGGTCTTGACCCGCTCCGGGTCGGCGCCGCCCGCGCCGAACGGGTACATGTGCTTGCCGAGGACCCGTTCGAGTTCCGGGAACCGCGCCACGTAGTCCGGATCGATCTCGTTCTCCCACATGTGGATGCGCTGCATGTGCCGCCGCATGAAGACCTGGACCAGCGTGACCCGCAGTCCGGGGTTCGTGCGCGGCACCGAGGCGTGCCATGTCGCCCCGTTCCAGAGGGCCAGCGAACCGGCCTTGCCGATCAGGGGGACGGTCTGGAACGGCGTGTTCTCGATGTCCTCCTCGTGCGGCAGGGTCGCGCGTCCGAACAGGTGGCTGCCCGGCACGAAGATGGTCGGTCCGTCCTCCGCGCCGGCGTAGTCCGTGCAGAGCCAGGAGGCGTTCGCGACATGGGCGATGCTGCCGCCCCCGGGCGGTATGCCGTGGGAGTCGCTGTGCAGGCGCAGCGTCTGCCGCTCGTTGTTCCCTTCGGCGGCGGGCGGCTTGATGATCCACGTGTGGCCGCTCAGTACGGCGCTCTGACCGAGCAGCCAGCGAACGAGCGCGAGCATCCGGGGATTCGTCGCCGCCTCCACGAACGCCTCGTCCTCCTGCAGTAGCAGCCAGGAGTTACCCATGGATTCCCTGGATGGCGCCGCGGTGCGCCAGTCGCCGATCTCGATGCCGTTGCGCCGCTCGCAGGTCCGCAGGATGGCACTGCGCAGGCGGTCGACGAAGGCCTCGTCGACGCCCATCTTTTCCGGCGGGACCACGGTCATGCCGTAGGCCTCGAGTTCCGCCACATGCTTGAACAGACCGTAGTCGTCGAGTTCCTGCATCAGGGGATCGACGTGGGGCGAAGTGCCGTATTCGGAGATGTCCATCTGGCCTCCTCGCGGTCAGGCGATTGGGGAGACGTTCATCGTAGACTTGCGCTCGCAACGGTGTCCAGCCGCGGCCCCGGGGGCCCCCCCCCCGCCCCGAAAGACCCCAAAAGAGATGGGGTTGGAGGGGGGGTATATGGGGGGGGGGGGGGGGATTTTTAA
>JAPPHP010000156.1:6243-8926 GCA_028821035.1 Gammaproteobacteria bacterium
CGGGGGTTCGCCGCGCGGTTCGGGGGGCGGGGCCAAAAAAAATCCCCCGGGGGGCCCGGCTTTGGGGTACCCTTCATCCTTTCATTGGCGCGCCAACGGGGGCCCGCCGGGGCCGGGGGCCGCGGCCGCGGCCGGAATTCCGCCAGAAGGAGTGCAGGATGGCCAGGGCCTTTGACGGCGTGCGCGTCGTCGACCTTTCGGATCGCCTGTCCGGCGCGTGGGCGGCACGCCTGTTCGGCGACTTCGGCGCCGACGTGGTGCTCGCGGAGCCGGCCGAGGGTCATGCCCTGCGGCACGAGCCTCCGTTTCTCGAAGGGGCGCCGGGCCCGGAGCGTTCCGTACTGCACGCCTACGCGAACTGGAACAAGCGCTCGATCGCCGTGCGGAACGTCGACGAGGTGCGCGCGCTGGTCTCGAGCGCCGACGTGCTCGTGACGACGGCGCCACCGCCATGGCCCGAGACGCTGGAGGCGGTCGTGGAGAGGTTGCCGGAGGACGTGGTCCACCTGTCCATTACCCCCCACGGCCTCGAAGGGCCGCTCGCCGACGTTCCAGGCAACCACCTGACCGCTTGCGCGCGGGTGGGCTGGAGCGCCATCAACCGGCTCGTCGACGAGCCGCCCCTGCAGTTGCCCGTCCACCAGGCCGGCTACATCGCCGGCGTCGCCGGACACGTGGGGGCGGCGGCGGCGCTCCTGCGGCGGCTGCGCACCGGCGCTGGGGAGCGCTTGGACGTGAGCGAGTTCGAGGCGCTCGCGTTGACGAACGCCCCGTGGGCGATTCTCGGTATCTTCATCGGCGGCGACCGTCTCGCGCACGGACCCGGCGGCGGGCGCCGACGCGGGGATCCGTCGCCCCTCTGGGACACGGCCAACGGTGCGATCAACCTGGGTTTCGGAGACTGGGCGCGCTGGTCGGAGGCGATGGAGTTCCTGGGGCTCGACGAACTCGCGCACGATCCGGACTACGAACCCGTGCTCGGCCGCAACACCAGGGACCCCTGGCCGGTGCGGCGCGCGCTCGCACGGGCGGCCGCACCGCGCGACAAGTGGGAGCTGTTCCACGGACTCTCGCGCCTCCGCTGCCTCGCGGGTGTGGTGCAGGACGCGTCGGAACTGGCGCAGAGCGAGCAACTGCACGCGCGGGGGTTCGTCGTCGAGTCGCCCCTGGATGGAACGCGCGTGCGCGCGTCCGGGGCCACGGCGCAGTTGTCCGAGACGCCCTGGCGACTGGAGCGGCCGGCGCCAGCGCTCGACGAACACGGTGCGGACTTGCGTGCGGAGTACGGTTTCCCGCTGCCCGCCCCGCAGCCGGACGCGTCGGCGGCGGAGAAGCCGCCGCTCGCGGGTGTGCGTGTGCTGGCCTTCACCCAGGCCTGGGCGGGGACCTTCGCCACCGAGTTGCTGGCCCGCCTGGGGGCCGACATCGTGCAGATCGAGTCGCGCAGGCGGCCGGACGTCTGGCGCGGCGCCGGCGCCCCGGTACCGCCGGCGGTGCGTCGCGACGACATCGAGCAGAGCCCCCTCAACACGAACGGCATGTACAACTCCGTCAACATGAACAAGCGCGCGATCACGCTGGACATGACACACCCGCGCGGGAAGGAGATCTTCTGGGGGCTCGTCCCGCGGTTCGACGTGGTCGCGGACAACTTCAGTCCCCACGTAATGCCGAACTGGGGCGTCACCCTCGAGACCCTGCGCGCGGTGAAGCCGGACATCGTGTTCGCGTCCGTCTCCGGGTACGGGACCCGCGGGCCGTTCGCGGAGTATCCGGCCAACGGATTCACGACGGAGCCGATGTCGGGTCTGTCCTCGATCCACGGCTACGAGGGGGACCAGGCGGCGAACACGGGTGGGCTGATCCCTGACCCGATCTCCGGCTACTACTTCGCGGCCGCCATCCTCGCCGCCCTCCACCACCGCGCGGAAACCGGCGTTGGCCAACGCGTCGACGCCGCGATGATCGAGGCCGTGGCGGCGCAGGTCGGCGACGCGATCATGGAGTTCGATGGGAACGGGGCCGTGCGGCGCCCGAGCGGCAACCGGCACCCGCGGCACGCGCCCCACGGGGTCTATCGCGCGGGAGACGAAGCGTGGGTCGCGGTGGCCGTCGAGAACGATGCGGTCTGGGAGGCGGTCGCGGACTGCCTCGGCGTCGATGACGCCAGATTCCGCCAAGCGGCCGGGCGCAAGGCGCACGAAGCGGAACTCGACGCGCTCCTCGCTGCGTGGTGCGCGCAGCGCGACGGGGCGGAGGCCGTAACGGCGCTTACCGGGCTCGGCGCGGCGTCGGCCGTGGTCGAGTCATTCCAGGAGATCTACGCCGATCCCTGTCCGCAGTTCCTCGCGCGCGGCTTCATGGTGCCCGTCACGCACCCGGAAACCGGTACGCACTATCTGCCGTCGGCGCCCTGGGTCCTCCGGGAGGCCTCGACGCCGGCAGTGACCTGCGCGCCGCGCTTCGGCGAGCACAGCGCCGAGGTGCTCGAGGAGGAGCTCGGCATCGGCGCCTCGGAGTACGAGGAACTCGTCGCCCTCGGCGTGACCGGGACGACGCCGCTACGTTGAGGCTCAGCCGGCCTTCGCAAGCTGCCGCTGGAGCTTGCGGACGGTCTTGCCCAACTCCGAGAGTTCGGCCTTCAGCGCATCGACGTCCATCTCGTCGCTCTTCTCCTCGCCGA
>JAPPHP010000327.1 GCA_028821035.1 Gammaproteobacteria bacterium
CAGGGGATGCGTGTCCGAGGTGCCCTTCACCTGGGTGTTCTCGACGATCGGCTCGTTGCGCATGCGCAGGTCGGCGTAGCCGGCGTCGAGCGGGTCGCCGGCGAAGGTCACGTCGCTGAACATCCAGCCGTCGGAGCCGTTCGAGTTGTGGGGTATGGCGAGGGCGTCCATGCCGGCGTCCCTGTTCGCGTCCATCCACGCCCAGAGATCCTCCGGATTGAGGGAGTCGAGGCGGCTGAAGGGCTGCAGCGGCACCTCGCTGCCCCGGAAGATCACGTTGCGGTGGAGGTTTTGGGTTTCCGGCCCGGACGTCGTGTACTCGTAGCCGATGAAGGCCGTGAAGCTGCCCGGATCGTTGTTGCGCTCCGCGGACTCGATGATCTCCTGCCACGCCGAGCGGGCCACGTTCCGGTCGTCGAGGTCATCCACGCGATCCGGGTCGTCGAAGCCTTCCCGGAGGTGTCCGACGACGGCCTGAAAGCCGGCGCCCGAGCCCTCCGCGTCCGTCGCGCCGCGTACCGCGGATGCGACGGGGTGGTCGCCGTACGCGGAGTCCTCGTCCGCGAGTTCCTGCATCATGCCGAGATAGAACGCGTGGTCCGAGACGGCCAGGAAGTCGAGCGGCGCGTGCAACTGCATCATGCGGCCCGCCGCGTGCTGAATGGCCTCGCCCCTCGCGAAGGCGTAGGCCTCGTCCGGGGTCCTGCGCGTGCCCATGAGATAGGCGTCGAACGAGAGGACGGTGTGGATATGGGTGTCGCCGAAGTAGGCGTTGCGCAGGGGGTTCGACTCGATCTCCACGGTCGCCGGCGCCTCCTGCGCGACCGGCGCCGCGTCCTCGGGCGGAGGCGCCTCCTGCGCGCAGCCCGCCGCCAGTGCCAGTAGCGCGAGTGCGCTGATGCATTGCCTCATGGTCTTCCCTCCTCGGTCACCAGGGTGTGGGCGATCGTCACCTTCGACGCCACGGCGGTACCGCGTCCCAGTCGAACGGTTCGATCCCGTCGTCGTTGATCAGCCAGACGCTCGGCCGCGCCTGGCCGTCGTCGAGTTCCAGGAACCCGATCGTCCCGTACTGCGTGTCGTAGTTGTGCGGATAGGTCGGCGAACCGGGGTTCACGCAGAGGATCCCGTCCACCTCGTTGATGAGTTCGGTGTGGGTGTCCCCGTAGACGATGACGTCTGGCGTCTTCTCCGGGAAGAAGCGCTCCACCCAGCGCGCGACCGTGAAGTCCGGCGGCCGCTCGTTGGCGGGGATGTAGTGGGTAAGGCCGACGGTCAGGTTCTCGAGAGGGAGGCTCCACGCGTACCGCAGGCGGGGGTCCTCGGGCTGTACGTCGCGCCCGCCGGAGCCGTCCTCGCCGTTGCCGCGGGCGGCGTACACGGGCGCGATCTCCTCGAGGGTGTCGAGTACCCAGAGTTCGTGGATGTCCCCGGCGTGGAAGATATAGTCGACGCCGTCGAAGGCGTCGTAGACCTGCGGCCAGAGCGTGGCGCGGGCTTCCGGGATGTGCGTGTCCGCGATCAGGCCGACGTTCAGGGGCATGGGCGTTGCGCCGGGGAAATCGGATACCCTACGCGACCACCGGGGGGAATCACAAGGCGCGGTCGAGCATGCTGGATTGGGGAGAAGTGCGTCGGCGCGCCAACGAGGACGGCGAGTTCCGCCTTCACTCGCGTTTCTGGAGCAGCCGGGTCCGCCTTGACGTCGGGGACGAGAAACACAAGCTGACGGTCTCGTCCGGGGAGGTCACCGACATCGAGCCGTGGTTCGGCGCCGTCGCGGCCAACCTCTCCATCGCGGCGCCGCGGGAGGACTGGGACGCGCTGCTCGAGGCCGTGCCGCGCCCGTTCTACCAGGACCTCTACCCGGCGACGTTGCACCACGGCTTCGAGGTCACCGGGGACACGGCCCATTTCTGTGCCTACTACCCGGCGATCCGGCGCCTGGTCGAGATCATGCGGGAGGTGAACAATGCCCAGGTTTGACGCGGCAGTCGGACGCTACGTGCATCTGGAGCTCGAAGGGGTCGAGTACCGGGTGTACTTCGAGGAGGCGGGCGCCGGCGTCCCGGTCCTGATGCAGCACACGGCGGGGGCGGACGGGCGGCAGTGGCGGCACGTCCTCGAGGACGAAGCACTGCGGAGCCGCTACCGGCTGATCGCGTATGACCTGCCCTACCACGGCAAGTCCGTGCCCCCGACCGGGAAGGCATGGTGGAGCGAGCCCTACCGGCTGACCAAGGACTTCCTGATGCGCGTTCCAGTCGGTCTGGCCGACGCGCTGGAGCTGTCGGACCCGGTCTACATGGGCAGCTCGATCGGCGGCCACCTCGCCGTGGACCTCGCCATCCACCATCCGGAGCGCTTCCGCGCAACGGTCGGACTCGAAGCCTCCGCGTACACGCCGGGGGGCTTCATCGACGAGTTCTACCACCCCGAGATCGGCAACGACTTCAAGGCCCACGTCATGTACGGAATGATGGCGCCGACGAGTCCGGAGGCGTACCGGCGCGAGACGACGTGGGTGTACAGCCAGGGCGCGCCGGCCGTGTTCAAGGGCGACCTGTACTACTACTCCATCGACCACGACGTGCGGAACAGCGCACGGGGGATCGACACCGAGGTCTGCCCGGTCTACATCCTGAACGGGGAGTACGACTGGAGCGGCACGCCGGAAGCGGGCGCGGAACTGGCCGCCATGATCCCCGGGGCGAAGTACCGCACGATGAAGGGCCTCGGCCACTTCCCGATGTGCGAGCACCCGGAACGGTTCCTCACCGAGATCCGGCCGGTGCTCGACGAACTGACGGCGGTCCCCGCGACGGCCTGACCGTTTCGGCAGAGCGACGCACGACGGCTGCGTGAGCCGCTCTCGACTTTGCCCGTCGGCCTGACGCTGGGAGGACTCACCAGGCGGGCCGTCGCTTGAGAGGTTCGCCGGTCCCGACCCGCGTGCGGTATCATAACTCCAACATATCCGAACTATCACTTCCCGATTTGTCAGAGTACGAATATCCAAGGGAGGCCGCTCCTGCCGTGCGGCGGTTGGCGGCGCATTTTCCGGCCGTCGTGGTCACGGGGGCCCGGCAGACCGGGAAGACGACGCTGCTGACGAAGCTGTTCCCCGATCACCGATACGTCAGCCTCGACCTGCCGGCAGAGGCGCAACTGGCGGAGGAAGACCCGGGGACCTTCCTCGCGAGGCATCCGCCACCGCTTCTCGTGGACGAGGTGCAGTATGCGCCCAGGTTGTTCCGGTACCTCAAGGTCGAGATCGACCGTCACCGGAACGCCAATGGCCGGTTCATTCTTACCGGCTCACAGAAGCTCAACCTCATGCGAGAGGTGTCGGACTCGCTAGCCGGCCGGTGCGGCGTCCTGGAGCTCGAAGCCCTGACCGTGCACGAGCTTGGAGAGGTCTTCGCGGAGCGGGAGGCCGCGGAGGGTGCTGCAGAGATGCTCGTCCGTGGCTTCATGCCCCAACTGTGGAAGGACCTGGCGCTGCGTCCCGCGGACTACTTCCGCGCCTACCAGGCCACCTACCTCGAGCGGGACGTGCGCCAATTCCTGAACGTGGCATCCCTGCGAGACTTCGACCGCTTCATGCGCGCGGCGGCAGTTCGTAGCGGGCAACTGCTGAACAAGACGGAGCTGGGCAAGGAAGTGGGTGTCAGCACGAAGACGATCAATGCGTGGCTGAGCGTGCTCGAAGCCACCAACCAGGTCACGGTGCTCGAGCCCTGGTTCGTCAACGTGGGCAGACGACTGGCGAAGACACCGAAGCTCTACTTCAACGACGTTGGCCTGTTGTGCTTCCTCTTGGGGCTGAATCGCGACGTCGTCGCGGAGAGCTATCTCATTGGCGCCATCTGGGAGACGTTCGTCTTCGGCGAACTCCGCAAGTACCTGCGCGTCGACGCGCCGGAAGCTACTGTTTGGTTCTATCGGGACCAGTCCCGGGAAGTGGACTTCGTGATCGACAGGGGCGCTCGACTGACGCTCGCGGAGGCGAAGTGGAAGGAATACCCGGCCGAGCGGGACTTCGAACAGGCCATGGCCGTCCAGGCGTTGCTGCCTCGGTCGCGATCGCCGGTCATGGTGTTGTGCCGCGCCCCGCAAAGCCATCCGGTGGCGAAGAACGCGTTGGCCGTGAACGCATACCGGCTGCGCGAGCACGTTTAGCCGCATGTGCACCAGGCCACTTGTGCATGGAGCGCAAGTCCTTGGTGTGTCAGCGATTATCACCGGTTCGGGCGTGGTTGCCGGGCCGAACTCTGTCCGGCTCTGCCCTGCGCCCCGTCCGTGGGGCAGACGCCTCAGCGCGTCGCGCCCATGGCCACGGCCGGCGCCCCGACTCCCCGCACCGCGGGCGAGAACCACTTGAGCGCCGCGACGGCGACGGCAAACAGCGTCCCGCTCACCGCCAGCGCGCTCGCGACGCCGAACGTGTCGGCGATGAACCCGAGCGGAATCATCCCGAGCGGCATGAGCCCGTGCGACATCATGTCGATGCTCATGACGCGGCCGCGCATGCGCATGGCGACCTGGCTCTGGATCAGCCCGCGGTTCAGCGCCATGTTCCAGGCGCTCATCCAGCCGAACACGGCCACCACCGCCATGGAGAACGGGAGGGCGGACGTGAATCCCAGGGCGGCGGTCGCTGCCGCCCAGCCGAAGCAGGTCGCGATGAGCCAGACGCCCTTGTGCCTGAGATCGCCCGCGGAGGCGAGCAACAGCGAGCCGATGATCGCGCCCGCGCCCATGGCCGACATCAGCAGGCCGAGGTCGTCGGAGCCGCCGCCGAGGATGTCCTCGTTGAACGCGGGCAGCAGCGTATTGAGCGGCATGCCGAACAGGAACGCGACGACGGAGAGCATGATGAGCCCGAAGACGGGTGGATGCGCCCGCACGTAGGCCACGCCCTCGAGCAGGTCGGCCAGCGGACTCGTCGCCTGCCGGGGATGGGGCGCGCCGGGACTGTGCACGAACAGCATCGTCACCGCGGCCACCAGGTACAGGGCCGCGATGACGTAGTAGACGATGCCGACCCCCCGCATGCTCGACGTGTCGCCGCTCGCGACCCACGCGATGAGGAAGCCCGCGATGACCGGCCCCAGGATGCGGGCGAAGTTCATGCCTGTCGTGTGCAGCGCCATCGCGGTGAAGATCAGGCGGCGGGGTACCAGATCGGGGACGAAGGCGTGGCGCGCCGGAATGGAGAACGCGAGGACCGTGCCATTGAACATTCCGAGCCAGATGAAATCCCAGAACGTGACGTTCTCGGTGATGATGATCGTCGCCATGAACAGCGTCGCCGCGCAGTTCAACAACTGGGCGGCGACCAGGATGCGGCGCTTGTGGACGCGGTCGGCGAGCACGCCGCCCCAGAGGGAGAAGAAGACCTGGGGCACCATGAAGGCCAGGGTCACCCACGCCAGGTCCATCGCGGACGACGTCATCGTGTAGACGAGCCATCCGCGCGCGATCATCTGCATGTTCATCGCGAACGACGCGCCGAGGCTGCCGCTCCAGAGACACAGGAAGTCGCGGCGTTTCAGGGCGTTGACGATGTGGAGGGACGACACGGCAGGGCGGGGGAAAACAAGCAAGTCTAGCACGCGCGGAGGGTCGAACCTGTCCTCGAGGCGCTGACGGTATGCTGTCGCGCGGGGAGCCGACCCGCGACGAGGACGGTCGGCGGGACGACATTGCCGACAACGAGTGCGGCCGATGGAGACATGCATGTCCGACGCCGAGATCGCCTATCTGCCGGCCCGTCGGTTGTCCGAACGGATCCGTACGAAACAGCTCGGCAGCCTGGAGGCGACCGACCTCTTCATCCGACGCATCGAAGCGTTTGACGCCGACATCAACGCGGTCGTGATACGCGACTTCGACCGCGCCCGGGAGGATGCCAGGGAGCGCGACCGGCGAGTCTTGAAGGGTGACGCGTTGGGGCCGTTGCACGGCTTGCCAATGACCATCAAGGAGCAGTACCACCGCGCCGGCCTGCCGACCACCTTCGGCTACCCGGAGCTTGCCGACAACATACCTACCTGGGACTCCGAGATGGCCGCCGCACTGCAGGCGGCGGGTGCGGTGATCATCGGGAAGACCAACGTGCCGCTCGGCGGGGCGGATTTCCAGACCTACAACGATCTCTACGGCACGACGAACAATCCCTGGGACCTCGCGCGCACTCCGGGCGGCTCCTCCGGCGGGTCGGCCGCGGCGTTGGCCGCCGGTCTCACGCCTCTCGAGGCAGGTTCCGACATCGCCGGCTCGATCCGCAACCCCGCGCACTTCTGCGGGGTCTACGGCCACAAGCCTACTTGGGGCATCGTGTCCCAGCGAGGCCATGCGGCCGTGGTGAAGCACCCGATGCCAGACCTGGACCTGGTCGTGTGCGGCCCGCTCGCGCGCACGCCGGAGGACCTGGCGCTGGCGCTTCGCATCGTGGCCGGCCAGTCCATCTGGAACAGCGGTTGGCGGCTGGACCTGCCGGCGCCGACGAAGACCCGCCTTTCCGACTTTCGCGTTGCCGTCTGGCCCAACGACGACCTCGCGCCCGTCGACGACGAGATTGCCGACCGCGTCCGCATGGTCGGCCAAGCGCTGCGCGACGCGGGCGCCGCGGTGTCGGAGGTGGCGCGCCCGGACATCGACCCGCGAAACAGCCACGAAACGTATCGGAACCTTTCGTACTCCGTGGTGTTCGCTTCCGTCCCGCCCGAGGAGTACGAGCGCAACCGGCGCGATGCCGAACGCTACGCCCCGGACGACAGGTCCGATCGCGCGGTAAGCGCCCGTTCCATGGTGTTGAGTCACGCCGACTGGCTCCGGGCGGACGCGCGGCGTGCCCGGCTGCGTCTGCGCTGGGCGGAGTTCTTCCGGGAATGGGACATCCTGATCTGTCCCCAGATGGCGGTGCCGGCGTTCGAGCACGACCACACCCTGCCCATCGAGGAGCGCACCGTCCTGGTCAACGGCGAACCCCAGGATTACTGGAGACAGGCATTCTGGTCCGGTCTCGTCACCGCGCCCTGCCTGCCGAGCACGGTGTTTCCCACCGGACTGTCCAGCCAGGGCCTGCCGATCGGCCTGCAAGCCGTCGGGGGCGCCTACCAGGACTATCGGACCATCGATTTCACGCGCCTGCTGGCGGAGGAGATCGGCGGGTTTCAACGCCCTCCGGTCGATTGACAACCGAGCCGGGGCGTGGCGTGATAGTTCGCTCGTGCGAACCGGGGGACGCCATGTCCGAGCAAGTGACCGAAGCGACCGAAAATCAATACCTGACGGACATGTTGACCGACGGACCGGACAAGCAGGCGCTCGCGCGCACGTTGGCCACCATCGACCGACTGGGCCTGAACGCCAATCTGGTCGAGCTCGATACCCAGGGGTACACGACCATTCGGGGCGTGCTGTCCGAGGACCAGGTCGAGCGCGCCAAGACCGCGCTGTTGAAACGGGTCGAAAAAAACACCGGTCAGCAGGTCGATATCGAGACGGCCACCGACTTCAAGAGCGCCATGGGCGCCAGCATGGATTACCTGCACTACATGCTGTACGAAGATCCGGTGTTCGAAGAAATCCTGATGGCCGAGAAACCCCTGGCCATCGTCACCTACCTGTTGGGCGAGAGCTGCGTGCTGTCCAGCCTCGGCTGCCATTTCAAGGCGCCGGGCCCCACCGGCGTGGTGACGCTGCACGCGGATACGCTCGGACCCCAGCCGTTCGCCACCCACGCCCAGACCGCCAATGTGAACTACGCGTTGACCCCCTACAGCCGCGAAGCGGGCGCGACGGCCCTGGTGCCGGGCAGCCACAAGTACGCGCGGCAGCCGACACTCGCGGAGTCGTCCCTGGTCGGTGAGCAATGCAACCCCGCGGCGGTCCCCGCGGACCTGTCCCCTGGCGATTGCGTGGTGTGGCACGGACACACCTGGCATGGGTCGTTCGAACGGGAGGTCCCCGGTGTTCGGATGAACCTTGCGGTCTATTTCGCGCGGAGTCACGTCGTGACCCAGGAACGCCACAAGGGCGTAGTGCCCCAGGAAGTGCTGGATCGCCACGCCAACGACGAGCGATTCAGGCGCTTGCTGGCCACCGAGCACGCGTACGGTTGGGAGGGGCAAGGACCCGATTACGGGCGCATGGCGCGATTGCCGACGGGTTGGTACGACTGACCCGGACCGGCCATGGGGCGCTTACAGGCCGAGGGCTTCGATCCGTAACAGAGCGCTCGCCTTCACGTTGTCGCGGAACCGGCGGTAGAGGGCGCGCAGTTCCGGGCGCTGTTCCATCCAGCCGATCACCATCAGGTTCCGCATCAGCAGGAAGAGCGGCAGCAGCTTGAGGTCCTCGTCGGCGAGTTCGCGCCGGCCGCGATAGCCGCGAACCAGCGCCTCCTGCATGGCCCCGAAGTAGGGCGAGGCCTGGTTGTTGAAGAGCGCGACCGCCAGTTCGTGCACGTGCCAGCCGAAGCCCGCGTCGTCGAAGTCGATGAGCCGGGTGTGCGCGCCGTCGACGAGCACATTGCCGGGATGCAAGTCGGCATGGATGATCCCGTAGGTCCGCCCATCCGTGCCGTACTCGAGAAGCCGCTCGCGAATGTGGGCTCGCGCTCGCGCCAGAATCCGGCACTCCCCGGTGGAGAAGTCCGGCACTTCCCAGAAACGCCCCCAGAGCGGCGACTCCCCGACGAGGCCTTCGGCGTCCCAGGCGCGCCGGATGAAATGGGGCGGCGGTGTCCAGTTCGAGGACGCGTTGTGCACCTCGGCCGCGAGGCGTCCGATCGCTTCGAAGTACCGATCGATCTGCTCGACGTCGTCGGTTCTGGCCAGGATCCTGTCGAGCGGCTCCCCCTCTACCCAGCGGGCCAGGCCGACCA
>JAPPHP010000062.1 GCA_028821035.1 Gammaproteobacteria bacterium
CCTGCCCCTATGCCGCGAGCGCTAAACAGGGGCGCCCCTCCCCGCGGCCCATGAAGGCCCTCCAGGAGACGTCGACATCGAGCCAGCGAAACTCGTCCCGCGTCACCGGGCGCGGGATGCCCCGCTCGCTGATGCACAGGATCTCCTCCCCCATGTACGCAAAGTAGAGCGCATCGTCGCGGTCCGCGTCCTCCGGCGCCGCGACGAGCGACTCGAAGGGATCCGGTTCGGTCGGCCACATGAGGCTTCTCCTTCTCCTGTCAGGCTTCCGCGCCTGTGGCGGACGGCTGCCGCCAGATGCACGGCCGGCCGCACAGGGCGTCGAGCGCATCGAGCTTGGCTTCGTGCGCCCCCCGCTCCTCGGCCGTCGCGCGGACCACGAGCAGCGGCTGGCGATCGGTCGGCAGCCGGAACGCCGTGCCCTCCTCGGCTTCCCCCGTCGCGGGGTCGTCCCCCGGAAACAGGGAGGCCTGTCCTCCCGTCATCAACAGGTAGACGTCGGCGAGGATCTCCGCGTCGAGCAGGGCCCCGTGCAGTTCGCGCTGGGAGTTGTCCACGCCGTAGCGCCGACAGAGCGCGTCGAGGTTGTTCTTGCGTCCCGGGTGCCGGTCCTTGGCGAGCGCCAGCGAGTCGGTGATCGTGCACAGCTCGGCGATGCCCTTCGGCCCGCGCCCGAGCAGTTCGAGTTCGTAGTCTATGAAGGACACGTCGAAGGCGGCGTTGTGAATGACGACTTCCGCGTCCCGCACGAACTCGAGGAACTCGTCGGCGACATCGGCGAATCGCGGCTTGCCGGCGAGGTCCTGCAGGGTCAGGCCGTGCACCTCCACCGCGGCGTCGTCGATGTCGCGCTCCGGATCGATGTAGTGGTGGAAGCGGTTGCGCGTCAGCCGCCGGTCGACGATCTCCACCGCGCCGATCTCGACGATGCGGTGGCCCTGGGCGGGTTCGAGGCCCGTGGTTTCGGTATCGAGGACGACCTGCCGCACTGTCAGCGGGAAGCCTCGCGCAGCATGTCGTCGATGGCGGCGTTGGCGGCGCGGTCCACGCGCTCGTTGTCGGCGTGGCCGCTGTGTCCCTTCACCCACACCCACTCGATGTCATGCAGGCCGGCTACGTGGTCGAGCCGCTCCCACAGGTCCCGGTTCTTGACGGGCGTCTTCGACGCGGTCTTCCAGCCGTTGGCCTTCCAGCGCCCGACCCATTCGGTGACCCCACGCCGCACGTACTCCGAGTCCGTGGTGACGCGCACGCGACGCTTGCCCCGCAACGCCGCGAGGCCCTCGATCGCGGCCATCAGCTCCATGCGGTTGTTCGTGGTGTGGGGTACCGCGCCCGTCACGAGTCGCTCGTGGTCGCCCTGGCGCAGCGTGGCCGCCCAGCCGCCGGCCCCGGGGTTCCCGCGGCAGGCGCCGTCGGTGAATATCTCGATGCGCGGTTCGGTCACGGAGACGTCATGGCCCCCGGGATCGACGGTGCGCGGCGGTCCCGTCTCCCGCCGCAACGGCCACGTGGCTCGCGCCGGGCACCGTCAGCGGCGGCGTCTGTTCGCGCGTCCGCGAGAACACCCGCGAGCCGGGGATGCGCGCCAGGGATTCCTTGGTCGCCAGGGTCAAGTAGACGCCTCCGAGGGGCGCCTGCGTACGGTTGAGCCATCCGCTCCACTGCCGCCACCGCGGATGGGTCAGCTTCAGGTTCAGGGCGGCCCGGTAGTTCAGGTAGTGCACGCTGCCCTCGCGGACGAAGCCGAGGACGGCGAGCCACTCGTTGAGCCGGAAGGCGCTGACCGTGCCCATGCGCCGGCGGAGACGGCTCACCGCCCAGAGCGACACCGGGTTGAAGCAGCACACAAGGAGGCGTCCGCCGGGACGGATGACCCGGGTCACCTCCCGCATCGCGGTGCGCGGGTCCTGCGCGTACTCCAGGGCGTGATGCAGGACGACACCGTCGACGCTGTTCGATGCGAGCGGGAGCGACTCGGTACGGGCCACGAGGGAAACCAGGTTCTCGTACCGGGTGCCCGGCATGGACGCCGCGGCGAAGAGCCGGGTCTTGACCATGCAGCGGGAGGTGGCGTCGGTGGCTTCCGGGACGGGACCCAGCCAGAGCAGGCAGTCGCCGTGAAAACGCCGGACGCGCTCGCGCAGCAGGTCGGTCTCGCGAAGGAGCAAGTCCCGGCCGGGCTCGGACGCGAACCAGTCCGTCAGTTCGTCCGCCGACCCGTCCGCCGACCCGTCCGCGAAGGCTCCAAAGCCGGCCGTGCGTTCCCCGTTCCGTTGCAAATTCCGACGCTATCCCGCAAAGTCGCCAAGAACCGGCGGCATTGTCCATCGCCGCCGCACCATCCGCAAGGCACCGTTCATGCAAGGGGCCCCGTATCGCATGGATCAAGCGGCGTGAGCCTCGTCATCCCCGTCAGGTCGGACGCCGTCGTTCGACGGTTCCGCCGGGGCCCCGGCATCCGTCGCGGCGCCGCCCTCGTCGCCGTTCTGGCGGCGGCCGCGGTCCTCGCCTCGCCCGTCGTCGCCAACGCGATGCTCTCCGAGGACGCAACGGAGGCGGCGTTCCTTCGTTCCGTCCCCGATTGGCTGGTCCGGCCTCCGGAACCGTCGCCGCCGGAGCCACCCCCGGAGACCGGTGACCCGGGGCCCGGGTTCCTCGACAGGCTGCGCGCGAGCTTCGTCCTGGATCACGCCCTCGAGCGGCCGCGGGTGCGTGCCGAGATCGCCTGGGTCCGCCGCAATCCCGACTTCCTGGCCCGGGTGGGCCCGCGTGCCGAGAGACACCTTGCGGGCATCTGCGAGGTGGTGCTGGCGCGGGGCATGCCGGGCGAACTCTGCCTGCTGCCACTCATCGAGAGCGCGCTCAATCCCTTCGCGAGATCCCGTAGCGGGGCCGTGGGACTGTGGCAGTTCATCCCGGGCACGGCCCGGCGCTACGACCTGAAGATCGACTGGTGGGCCGACGAACGCCGCGACCCGGTGGCCTCCACGGACGCCGCGCTGCGCTACCTGGCGGACCTCCATGCGATGTTCGACGACTGGCTCCTCGCGATGGCGGCGTACAACTGCGGCGAGCGCCTCGTGGAGCGGCGCCTGGACGCCGCTCCAGACGGCGCGACCTTCTTCGACCTCAAGCGGCTGCCGCGCGAAACGCGGGCCTATGTCCCGCGACTGCTCGCCTTCGCGGCGATCTTCGCGGACCCGGAGGCCCACGGCATCCGGCTCCCGGGGCGGCTCGGCCGCAACGAGGCGCTGGCGGCGACCTACGCCCCCGTGACCCTCGCCGGCCAGATGGACCTCGCCCGCGCGGCGGAGGTCACCGGCCTCAGCCTCGAGGAACTCTACCGCCTCAATCCGGGGCTCAAGCAGTGGGCCACGCACCCGGCCGGACCGCATCGGCTCCTGGTCCCGGCCGCCCGTTCCGAAGCGCTCGGCCACGCCCTCGCCCAGGTGGCTCCCGAGGACCGCATGGGCTGGGTGCGGCACCGCATCGTCAGGAATGAGACGCTGGGGCACATCGCGTTGCGCTATCGCACCGACGTGGCCACGCTCATGCGCACCAACGACCTGCGACGCTCGCTGATCCGGGCCGGGGACACGCTCCTGGTGCCCCGGCCGGGACGCGATGGCGGGCTGCCGCCGGCCCGGAGCCGACCGCGGAGCAGCGGCGTGTACGTGGTGCAGGCGGGGGACTCGCTGTGGGAGATCAGCAGGCGGCTCGGCGTACCGCTGGAAGGGCTCATGCGCGAAAACGCCATGGGCCCGGAGGAACTGTTGCGTATCGGTCGGCGATTGACCCTTCCCTCCGCGTCATCCGACGCGGCGCCGCAGGCCCGGTCGTCGGGAGACCCGGCCCGGCAAGGGCTCGTACGCTACCGCGTACGGCGGGGCGACTCGCTCGACCGCATCGCGCGGGAGTTCGGCGTGTCCGTGCGGGACATCGCGGCATGGAACGCCCTGGACCCGAAGGCGTACATCTTCCCCGGCCAGGAACTGGTGCTGCGGGTCGGCGCCCGCGGGTGAAGCGCGAGTCAGGGCGAGACGTTCCCTGCATCCAGCCCGGCGTCGACGCGTAGAGACGCCAGCAGCGCGCTCACGTCGCGCTCGCGGGCCCAGGCCCCGAGTTGCGTGCGCATCGCCGCCCGTTCGCTCTCGGTCATCGCTCCGAAGTCGCCGGGTTCGACGCGCGTCACCGTCACCACGGCGTGTCCGTCGCCGGGGATTTCGACGTTGGTGGCCGCCCGCTCTCCAGCGGACGCCAGCGACAGTTCGAACGCGGCGCGCCCGACCGCGGGCGGCAGGTCGGGGTCGGCGGCGGTCACCGACTCCCGGACGTTCCAGTCCAGGCCGAAGTCGCCGGCGATGTCCGCGACCGCTTCACCGGACGCCGTGCGCTCGAGCGCCGCCGTGGCGGCCGACCGGGCCGCGTCGTCGCCGCGCTCGGACACCAGTTGGGCGCGGATGTCGTCCCGGGCCTCGTCGAGCGGAATCTCGGCGGGCACGTGCCGCGTCGCGACACGAGCGACCACCGCCGTGTCCCCCGTCCGGATGGCCGGACTGTTGTAGCCCTCGAGCAGCACGTCCGCCTCGAAGACCGCGTCCCGGAGGGTCGCGTCGGCGAACGGGCCCGTGGCCGCGTCGCGGGTCACCTCCTCCACCCTCTCGACCGGCAGGCCGAGGGCGACGCCGACCCCCTCGAGCGTGTCCGGTTCCTCGAAAGCGATCTCGTCCATCTGTCGCAGCCGTTCGTCGAACGCGGTCTGCGCGCGGCTGCGCCGCAACTGCTCCGACAGCCGTTCCTGCGTCTCCTCGAAGGTGGGCGGCTGCGTCTCCTCGATCTCGAGGAGCTGGATGAGGTGCACGCCGAACGCGGTGACGACGGGTTCGGAGAGTTCGTCGACCTCGAGGTTCCAAAGGGCGCTCTCGAACGCGGGGTCGAACACGTCCCGGCCGACGAGGCCCAGGTCGCCCCCGTTCGAGGCGGACCCCGGATCTTCCGACAGCTCGCGCGCCTTGTCCTCGAACGACGCGCCGGCTTCCAGCTCCCTTCGGACTTCGCCGAGTTGCGCAATCGCGTCTGCCTCAGACCGCTCGTCGCCCACTTCCAGGAGAATGTGCGCGCCCCTGCGGCGACGGGCATCGCCCGCGGCCTCCCGGTCCCGTTCCTCCGCCGCGAACGCGTCCCGCACCTCGGCCTCGGTCACCTCGATGCCGTCCGCGATGTCGGCGAGGGAGAGCCGCACGTACTCGACGGTGAGCCGTTCGGGGGTCATGAATCGGTCGATGTGATAGTCGTGATAGGCCGCGATATCGTCCTCGGAGACGTCGATCTCCGCCGCGAAGTCCTCCGTCCGGAACGCGAGCCACGCGACATCGCGCCGCTGGGTGAGCAGGCTCGCCGCCTCGCGCACCTCCCGGTCCGTCGGCGCCCCGGTGTCGCCGATGCTCCCGGCGAGCTGGACGATCAGCGTGTTGTTCGCGAGTTCGTCCTGGTAGGACGACGGGGAGAAGCCGGCACTGGCGAGGACCGCGCGGAACCGGTCCTCGTCGAAGTTCCCTTCGACCTGGAACTCCGGGTTGCCGAGGATGTCCCGGTTGAGCCGGTTTGCCGACGCGGCCAGTCCGAGGTCCTGGGCCGTCTGCCGGAGCAGGGCCTGGTCGACGAGCAGACCGAGGGTGGACTGGCGCAGCAGCGACTCGTCGATGAGGGACGGATCGGCGCCCTCGCCCATCTGGCGGAGGATGTCGCGTCGCCGCCGTTCCATCTCCACGCCGAGCACGGCTTCCGTGATGTCCTCGCCGTTCACGGTGACGGCCACCGGCTCGCCGACGGCGAACAGGTTGAACGCTCCGAACCCGAACACGGTCAGGACGAAGGCGATGATGCCGACCATGATCTTGGCGCCCATGGTCTGGGCGCCGTCTCGCATTCTCTGCAGCATCGATCAGGTCCCGCGGTCAGGGCCCGGTCAGCGACGCCCGGCCAGCCGTGGCCCGCGCCAGGCGCACATGTGGCGGCTCGCGGCGTCCAACGTCGGCGTTCGGCCCGCGCAGCCGGCCCTTTCCCGCGAGGGGCGAACCCCTCGGGCTCCCCCGGTCAGTTCAGGGCGTCCCGGAGCGCCTTGCCTGCCTTGAAGGCCGGAACCCTCGCGGCGGCGATCTGGATGCTCGCCCCCGTCTGCGGGTTGCGGCCGGTGCGCGCACCCCGCTCCCGAACGGCGAAGGTGCCGAAACCCACGAGCGTGACCGGTTCGGAGTTCTTCAGCGAGTCAGCGATCGCGTCCAGGGCCGCGTCCAGGGCCCGGCCGGCATCGGCCTTCGAAATGTCCGCGGACTCCGAAATCCGTTCGATGAGTTCCGATTTGTTCATTGAGCTCCCTCGTTGATGGGAAATATTGTTTTTGCCTTCGGCGGGGTTCGGGCGGGCAAGCGGGCCTGCCTTCGCGACCGGTTATACCAACGCCGAAAAATCCTTGTCAAACACGAAGTGTCTTTCAGTGCGGATTGATCCGCACACCCTGCCGTGTACCGCCCTCGACCGGGGGCACGCCCTCCTGGCCGAGGACCGGCACAGGGGGCCGCTCGAGCGCCGCCGCGATGACGTCGTCCATCCACGCCACCGGCGTGATCGTCAGCTCGTCCTTGATGTTTTCGGGCACTTCCTTGAGGTCCCGCTCGTTGCCCTCGGGGATGATGACGCGGCGGATGCCGCCCCTGCGCGCGGCCAGCAGCTTCTCCTTCAGGCCGCCGATCGTGAGCACCCGGCCGCGCAGCGTGACCTCTCCGGTCATCGCGATATCCGCGCGCACCGGGATTCCCGTCAGGACGGACACCAGGGCGGTGCACATCCCGATCCCGGCGCTCGGTCCGTCCTTGGGGGTGGCGCCCTCCGGAACGTGGATGTGGAAGTCGTGCTTCTCGTGGAAGTCCGCCGGGACGCCGAGCACTTCCGCCCGGCTGCGCACGAAGGTGAGGGCCGCCTGGATAGACTCCTGCATGACGTCGCCGAGCGAGCCGGTCTTCGTCTGGCGTCCCTTGCCGGGCACCGCGACCGCCTCGATGTTCAGCAGTTCGCCCCCGACTTCCGTCCACGCCAGCCCCGTCACGACCCCCACGCGGTTCTCTTCCTCCGCCCTGCCGTAGTCGTATCGCGCCACGCCGTTGTAGTGCTCGATGCGCTCGGGAACGACGATCGGGTCGACTTTCTTGCGAGGGGTGCCCCCTCTCGCTCCCTGGCTGAGGGCTCCGGCGGATGTCGTCGCGTGCTCCTTCACGATCTTCCGGCACAACTTGGCGATCTCGCGCTCGAGCCCGCGCACGCCGGCTTCCTTGGTGTAGTAGCGAATCAACTGCACGATCGCGGGGTCCGTGACGTCGAGATCGTCCGCCTTGAGGCCGGTCAGGCGCTTCTGCTTCGGCACCAGGAAGCGCGACGCGATGTTGACCTTCTCGTCCTCGGTGTAGCCGGGCAGGCGTATGACTTCCATGCGGTCGAGCAACGCCGGCGGGATGTTCATGGAATTGGACGTGCAGATGAAGAACACGTCCGAGAGGTCGTAGTCCACTTCCAGGTAGTGGTCGTTGAAGGTGTTGTTCTGCTCCGGATCCAGGACCTCCAGGAGCGCGGACGCCGGGTCGCCGCGGAAGTCCATGCCCATCTTGTCCACCTCGTCGAGGAGGAAGAGCGGGTTGCGCACGCCCGCCTTGGCCATCTTCTGCACGACCTTGCCAGGCAGCGCGCCGATGTAGGTCCGGCGATGCCCCCGGATCTCCGCCTCGTCCCGCACGCCGCCGAGGGCCATGCGGACGAACTTCCGGTTCGTCGCGCGGGCGATGGACTCGCCGAGGGAGGTCTTGCCGACGCCGGGCGGGCCGACGAAACACAGCACGGGGCCCTTCACCTTGCTGACCCGGCCCTGCACGGCCAGGTATTCCACGATGCGTTCCTTGACCTCTTCGAGGCCGTAGTGGTCCTCGTCCAGGATCCGCTGGGCGGCGTTCAGGTCCCGACGGATGCGGCTCTTCCTGCGCCAGGGGACGCTGAGCAGCCAGTCCAGGTAGCCGCGTACCACGGTGGCCTCCGCCGACATCGGCGCCATCATCCTGAGCTTCGACAGCTCGCCGACGGCCTTGTCCTTGACTTCGCGGGGCATGCCCGCCTCGTCGACCTTCTGCGCGAGTTCGTCGAACTCGCCCGGCGTGTCGTCGATGCCCCCGAGTTCCTTCTGGATCGCCTTGATCTGCTCGTTCAGGTAGTACTCGCGCTGGCTCTTCTCCATCTGCTTCTTGACGCGGCCGTGGATGCGCTTCTCGACCTGCTGAAGCTCGACCTCCTTGTCCATCGCCGCCATGATCCGCGCGACGCGGGCATCGAGGTCGAACGCCTCGAGCACCGCCTGGCGCTCCTCCACCTCCAGCGAGATCTGCGCGGCGATGGTGTCAACGAGGCGGCCGGGCTCCTCGATGGCGGACACGGCGGCGAGGGCCTCGCGCGGAGCCTTCCTGGCGGTCTCCACGTACGTCTCGAACTTGGACTTCACCGCCCGCACCGCGGCCTCGCGGGCCTCCCGTTCCATCTCGGCCTCCGGCACGGCCTGCACGTCCGCCGCGAGGTGCGCGCCGTTGTCCGCCAGGCGAAGGATCCGGGCGCGCTCGCTGCCTTCGACGAGCACCTTCACCGTGCCGTCCGGCAGCTTGAGCAACTGCAGGATCGTCGACAGGGTCCCGACCGGGAACAGGTCGTCCCGTCCCGGGTTCTCCTGTGCGGCGTTGCGCTTGGCGACCAGCAGGATGCGCTTGTCGGACGCCATGGCGGTCTCGAGGGCCGCGATGGAGGAGCGGGTGCCCACGAACAGGGGATGGACGCCGTGCGGGTACA
>JAPPHP010000418.1 GCA_028821035.1 Gammaproteobacteria bacterium
CGGTCCAGGCGACCTCGGTCAATTCGACCTGCCTGCGCCGCTGAAGCCTGCCCTCCCGATTGATTGGGGCGATGTTCGGTTGGGCGGTGGATGTCGTTCGCCAGTCTGGCTGTCGTGACGGACGCGCCGCCGGACGAGCAGCGTTTTCCACGGGCCGTCCACGGGCGCGGTCCCCCGAAACAGTAGAGCGCCGGTGGGCGGGCGGTGGAAAACGCGGGCCTGAACGAAATGGGCGATGTTTCGTAGCGGAGGGTTGGGAAACCCGGTTCCGGTTACGCCTGTACGTCGAAGAGTTCCGCGAGCTGTTCGGTCATGGCGCCGCCGAGTTGCTCGGCGTCGGTGATGGTGACGGCGCGCTGGTAGTGGTGGGTTACGTCGTGGCCGATGCCGATGGCGATGAGTTCCACCTCCGAGTGGTTCTCGATCTGGTCGATGGCGTACTTCAGGTGCTGCTCGAGGTAGTTGTTCGGGTTGACGAGCAGGGTCGAGTTGTCGACGGGTAGGCCGTCGGAGATCACCATCAGCACGCGGCGCTGCTCCTGTCGCAGGACCAGCCGGTTGTGCGCCCAGATGAGGGCTTCGCCGTCGATGTTCTCCTTCAGGAGTTCCTCGCGCATCATCAGGCCGAGGTTGCGGCGGGTGCGGCGCCAGGGGTCGTCGGCGCCCTTGTAGACGATGTGGCGGAGGTCGTTCAGGCGGCCGGGGCTCGCGGGCTTGCCGGCGTTGATCCACTCCTCGCGGGACTGGCCTCCGCGCCAGGCGCGGGTGGTGAAGCCGAGGATCTCGACGCGCACCGAGCAGCGCTCGAGGGTGCGGCCGAGGATGTCCGCGCAGACGGCGGCGATCGTGATGGAGCGTCCGCGCATCGAGCCGGAGCTGTCGATCAGCATCGTGACGACGGTGTCGCGGAACTTCGTCTCCTTCTCCTGCTTGTAGGCGAGCGGGTTCATCGGGTCGACGACGACCTGGGAGAGGCGCGACGTGTCGAGGATGCCCTCGTCGAGGTCGAACTCCCACGCGCGGGTCTGCTTCGCGAGCAGGCGCCGCTGGAGGCGGTTGGCGAGCTTCGACGTGGCGTGCTGGAGGGAGACGAGCTGCTGGTCGAGAAGGCCGCGCAGGCGCGACAGCTCCTCGGAGTCGCAGAGTTCCTCCGCCTTCACGACCTCGTCGAACTCGGTCGTGAAGGGCTGGTAGTTGACGTCGACGCGGATGCGTCCGGAGTCGTCCGGGGTGGTGTTCGGGGCCTCGTCGTCCTCGGACTGCGCCGCGAGTTCCGAGAGGTCCATGTCGGCGTCCATCTCGACGACGGTCGCGTCGCCGTCGGCGTCCTCCTCGCCGAGGGAGTCCTCCTCGAGCACGACGTCTTCCGGCGAGAGCTCCGACTCGGGGTCCTGTCCGTCCTCCATGGACTCGGCGTCCTGGTCGCTGTCGTCCGTCGGCGGGTCGTCGAACTCCGCGGCGAGCCCGAGGTCCGCCAGGATCGAGCGGCAGCGGCGGGCGAAGGTGGCCTGGTCCCGCATGCAGTCGCGCAACTCGTCGATGTGCTCCCCGGCGCGTTCCTGCACGTAGTCGCGCCAGAAGCGCACGACGTTCTCCGCGGACGGGGGCAGGGCGCGCCCGGTGAGGCGCTGGCGCACGAGGAGGCCCACGGCGACGCTGAGCGGCGCTTCGGTCTCGGCGGTGACGGTGTCGAACGCGGCCTGGCGGCAGAGCGCCTCGAGGGACGCGTCGAGGTTCTGGGCCACGCCCTCCATCCGCAGGGTGCCGATCGACGCGATGCGCGCGTCCTCGACCCACTGGAAGAGTTCCTGGGCCGGCCCGCCGTTCGGCGCGTGGGTGCGGTGTACGGTGTCGTCGTGGTAGCGCCGCCGGAGGGCGAACTCGTCCCCCACGCCGCGCACGGCGTCGAGTTCGGCTTCCGAGCAGCCGATGTTCGGCAGCGGCATGTGGGCGGAGCTACCACGCAGGAACGGGTTGCCCTTGCCGAAGGTGACGTCGAGTTCGTCGTCCTCCGCGATCGCCCGCATCGTCGCGGTCATCGCGCGCTTGAACGGCTCGAGAGGGTTCTCTTCGTCTTTCATCGGACGCCCATCAGACCCGACCGGTCACCGGCGGCACCTGCTCCAGGGTCTCAGGACCGCAGCGTGATACCCCGCGTCGCGTCCCCGAGATCCTCGCCCATGCAGCGCTGGTAGTACTCCGCCACCACGGGCCGTTCGAGCTCGTCGCACTTGTTCAGGAACGATACGCGGAAACCGAACGCCAGGTCGTCGAAGATGTCGGCGTTCTCCGCCCACGTCAGCACGGTGCGGGGCGACATGACCACCGAGATGTCGCCGTTGACGAAGCCCTTGCGCGTGAGGTCGGCCACCGAGACCATGTTCGAGATGACCCGCCGCCCCTCGTTGTTGTCCTGCCACGTCTTGGCCTTCCCGTAGACGATCTCCACCTCCTGGTCGTGTTCCAGGTAGTTGAGCGTCGTCACGATGTTCCAGCGGTCCATCTGCCCCTGGTTGATCTGCTGGGTCCCGTGGTAGAGGCCGGTCGTGTCGCCGAGGCCGATGGTGTTGGTCGTCGAGAAGAGCCGGAACGCGGGATGCGGACGCACCACCCGGTTCTGGTCGAGGAGCGTGAGCTTGCCCTCGACTTCCAGGACGCGCTGGATGACGAACATGACATCCGGCCGGCCGGCGTCGTACTCGTCGAAGCACAGCGCGGTCGGGTGCTGCAGCGCCCAGGGCAGGATGCCCTCCTTGAAGCTGGTCACCTGCTGGCCGTCCTCGATAACGATGGCGTCCTTGCCGACGAGGTCGATGCGGCTGATGTGACTGTCGAGGTTCACGCGGATGCAGGGCCAGTTGAGCCGCGCGGCGACCTGTTCGACGTGGGTCGACTTGCCCGTGCCGTGGTACCCCTGGATCATCACGCGGCGGTTGTGCGCGAAGCCCGCCAGGATCGCGAGGGTCGTGTCGTGATCGAACTGGTAGTCGGTGTCGATGTCCGGGACGTAGTCCGTCCGCTCGCTGAAGGCCGGGACCTTCAGGTCTTGATCGATGCCGAACGTTTCGCTCACACTGACCGTCGTGTCGGGCAGCATGTCCGGCGACAGGCCGGATTCGTGCACATTCATCCCTTGGTGCCGCTTCCGTGGCTTCGAGAAAACAAGCGGCGTATTTAACCACTAATCCGCCGCCTACGCAGACCGGGAGGCGGGGGACAAGAGACGTGGCAATCGTGTACATGGTGCGGCACGGGAAGGCCGCCGCCGGCTTCGATGGACACCGCGATCCAGGCCTCGACGAGGTCGGTCGGGAGCAGGCCGAGGCCACCGCCCTGGCCCTCGCGCCCCTCGGTCCGCTACCGATCTACTCGAGCCCCCTGGCACGCGCGCGGGAGACCGCGGCGCCGCTGGCGGCGCGGTGGAACATGGCGCCCGAGATAGAGACGCGCGTCGCCGAGATCCCCTCCCCCACCGACGACCTGCGCGAGCGCGCCCGCTGGCTCGGGGGCATCATGGGGAAACGATGGTCCAACCTGCCGGAGGAACTCCACGCCTGGCGGCGCGACATGATCGAGTGCGTTGCCGGCTACACCGGGGACTGCGTGGTGTTCTGCCACTTCATCGCGATCAACGTCGTCGTCGGCGCCGCCACCGGGGCGGACACGATGATCTCGTTCCGTCCCGACAACGGCTCGGTCACGCGGATCGGCGTCGAGAACGGGCGTCTCGGCCTGATCGAACTCGGCAGCGAGGGGGCAACACGGGTCGACTGACCCGCTGCCCCTGCCGGCCCAACAAAGGCCATTTCCAGGCCACCACGGCGAGGGCGACGAGTCCTTCGAGCGCGACGATCGTGCACGCGACGGCGGTGTCCAGCCAGGCGGTGAGCAGTCCGAGGTGCGCGAAGCCGATCGGGCCGGTGCCGATGAACACCGAGAGGAGCCCCATCATGCGGTGGCGGCTGGAGTCGGGCGCGCCGAGCAGCATCAGGGTGCTCTGCATGGCCGCGAACGCCGCCATCGACACGCCGAGCACGAATAGCAGCGTGCCGGCGAGCACGGCGTCGGTGGCGTTGGCGAAACCGACCGCCACGAGGAGATAAAGCAGCACGCTCAGGACGAACAGCGCCCGAAACTGTCCGTGGCGCGCGAACGCCGCGAGCCCCATCGCGCCGAGGAGGGACCCGAGACCCTCCATGCTGGCCAGCACGCCGACCTCGAACGGCCCGAGCCGGAGCTGCTCGGAGCCGAGCACGGGCACCATGGAGATGACCGGGAAACACCAGACGTTGAACACCACGGTGACCGCGAGGACTCCCTGTACGGCCGGCAGCCCGCGAAGTTCCGATAGCGCCGTCCGCAGGGCGCCCACTACGCCCGCGGCATGCGTGGACGCATGTCTTGCCGCCGCGGGAAGGCCGAGCAGGATCAGTACCGCAAAGCCCTGGACCACGGCCATCAGCAGGAAGGCGCCGTCCATGCCCGCGGCAGCGTAGAGCCCGCCGCCGAGCAGCGGTCCCGCCATGCGGGTCCCGGAACTCGCGACGGTGTCCAGGCTCATGGCCGCCCCGACGCGTGCGCCGCCCGCAACGTCCGCGAGCAGGGTCCGCCGTACGGGGAAGTCCAGCGCCCAGGCGATCCCCGTCAGGAAGGCCCCGACGGCCACATGCCAGACCTGCAGCCAGCCGAGGAAGGCGAGCACCGCAAACGCCGCAGAGAGGACGGTCAAGCCGCTCATGGCCGCCAGCAGCACGCGCCGGCGGTCGAAGCGGCTCGCGAACTCCGCGGTCCACGCGCCGAAGAGCGCCAGCGGGAGCATGCGCAGCATCAGCATCGCGGCGACCAGGAGCGGGGATCCCGTGACCTCGAACACGAAGATGCCGACCGCGAGCATCTCGAGCCAACGCGCGGTCGCGCCGCACGCGCCGGCGAGCCAGAGACGCAGGAAGTCGGGATCCGCCAGCAGGGGCCGCGGAACGCCGGCCGGCCCCGCGGTGCCGGAGGCCGTCACGGATACCGCAGATAGTCGAGTTCCGCTTCCAGCCCGCCGGCCGGCGTACCCGCCAGCGAGACCACGATCCGCTCTAGGGACTGCCACGCGTCGCCGCGGAGCATCCCCTTGGCCTGCAGGTCGAGCAGGGCGCATTCGGACACCGCCGCCTCCAGGCCGGCCCTGCCCATTCGGCCGGCCAGGCGTTCCAGCGTGCGGGCCCGCTGCGGGGGCAGCCGGAGCCGCTCGCCGCCCGCCAGACGCAGCGCGTTGCGCAACTGGCTCGCGAGCGCGCCAAGGATCATGAACACCGGCACGCCCTCCTGGCGCAGGACGCGGACCATCTTGCGCGCGCGCCGGGCCTCCCCGTCACAGGCCGCATCGATCAGTTCGAAGGTGTCGAAGTGGGACGCGTCGCCGACCGCGTCGGCCAGCGTCTCGGCATCCACCGGCGAGCGCACCCCGGCGAGCTTGAGCTTCTCGATCTCCTGCACGGCCGCGAGGAGGTTCCCTTCCACGCGGTCCGCCAGCAGCGCCAGCGCGTCCCGCGAGAGCTCGAGACCGGCCGCCCGGCAGCGGCCGCCCAGCCAGCGCGGCAGCTCGCGGACGCCGAGGGGCCAGACCAGCACGGCGACGCCCGCCGCGTCGATGGCCTTGAACCATGCGCTCGACCGTTGCCGGGACTCCAGACGCTCCGTGCGCAGGAGCAGCACGGTGTCCTCGAACGGGGCGGCGAGGTACTTGCGCAGGGCGTCGGACGCCTGGCGGTCGAAACCCCGCGGCGGCAGGCGCACGTCGAGAATGCGGCGCTCCGCCAGCAGCGACAGGTTCCCGGCCGCGGCGAACGTGCCGTTCCAGTCGACCCGGGGGGTGCCCTCCACCACGTTGCGCTCGCCGTGGCCGCGTTGCCGCGCCGCCTCGACGATGGCGTCGCAGGCTTCCTGTACCAGCAGGGTCTCGTCGCCGGAGACCAGGTAGACCGGGGCGAGGCCCTTGTCCAGCCGGCGCGGGAGGTCTCCTGGCCGTACCTGCACGCCGGTCCCTACGCGCCGGCGTCCGACGCCTCGGCCCGTGCGCGCTCCGCGGCCCGTCCGAGGCTGCGGACCATGCGCTGCACGAGGTCCGCGCGCAGTTCCCGCACGATCAGGGTCTCCTCCTCGCGGCTGCCGATGAGGTTGTCGAGGTCGAGGCGATACGTGCGTTCGGCGCGCAGCGTCCGGGTCGGGACCAGCTCTTCGCCCTCCGCGTCCAGCGCGCCGAACGAGACCGCGAGGCTCATCTCGTACTCCGCCACGCGCGCGCCTCCCGAGACCGACGCCGTGCGCCGGGACTCCCGTTCGTCGGACAACTGGACGATCACGTCCGCGTCGCTGCGCGCGTCCGTCAGGACGACGCCCGACTGCGTCAGCGCCCGGGTCAGTTCGCGGCGCAGTGTCTGAGCGTCTCCGCCGACTACCTGTACGCGTTCGAGCCCCGCGAGGTCCCAGGTGCGCAGCTGGAAGCCGCAGGCAGCGACCAACAGCCCCGCCGTCATCGCGAGCGCGGCCGTCGACAGCGAGCGGCGGGTCATCCCGCGACCAGGTTGACGAGCTTGTCGGGGACGACGATCGTCTTGCGCAGGGTCTTGTCCGCGAGATGCCGGGCCACGTTCTCGTTCGCCGTCGCGGCGGCGATGACGGCCGCCTCGTCCGCGCCGACCGCCATGGAGACGCGTCCGCGGAGCCGGCCGTTCACCTGCACCGCGATCTCCACGGTCTCCTCGACCAGCCTGGCCTCGTCCCACGTCGGCCACGCCCCGCCCTCGAAGATGCTCTCGTTGTGGCCGAACCGCGCGTACAGTTCCTCCGCAACGTGCGGGACGAACGGCGCGAGCATCACGAGCAGCGGTTCGATTTCCGACCGCCGCGGCGTGCGCCCGCCGGCGCGCACCGCGTTCAGGTACTCCATCATCGCCGCGATGGCGGTGTTGTACTGCAGCGCCGGCACCTGCTCCGTGACCTGGCGGATGGTCCGGTGCAGCGCCCGGTCGACCGCCGGGTCCGGGTCCCCTTCCACGGCGTCGCCGGCGCTCTGCCAGAGGCGGTTGAGGAAGCCGTACGGGCCCTGGATGCCCTTGTCCTGCCAGTCGCCGCCGTGCTCGTACGGGCCGAGGAACAGGAGATAGAGCCGCATCGTGTCCGCGCCGAAGCGGGTGACGATCTCGTCCGGGAGCACCACGTTGCCCTTGCTCTTCGACATCTTGCGGCCTTCGCTGATGAGGAGGCCGTGCGCGCGGAACCGGTCGAAGGGTTCCTCGAAGTCGAGGACGCCGAGGTCGTGCAGCGCCATGGTGAGGAAGCGGGCGTACATCAGGTGCAGCACCGCGTGCTCGTTGCCGCCGATGTAGCTGTCCACGGGCAGCCATTTCCGCGTCAGCTCCGCGTCCAGGGCCGTGTCGTCACGCAGCGCGCTCGGATAGCGCAGGAAATACCAGCCGCTGCAGAGGAAGTTGTCCGTCACGTCGGTCTCGCGGTGGGCCGCGCCGCCGCACTTCGGGCACGGCGTCTCGTACCAGTCCGTCGCGCGCTGCAGCGGGCTGACGCCCGAGTCGTCGGGCCGGAAGTCCTCGAGGTGCGGATGCACGACCGGCAGTTCCGACTCGGGCACGGGGACCGCACCGCACTCCTCGCAGTGGACGATGGGGATCGGCGGGCCCCAGTACCGTTGCCGGGACACGCACCAGTCGTGCAGGCGATAGTTGACCCGGGGTCGAGCGGCGCCCCGTTCGTCCGCAAGCCACTCGACCACGGCGCGCTTGCCCGCCGCGACGGTCAGTCCGTCGAACTGTCCGGAATTCACCATGACGCCGTCGCCGGCGTAGGCCTCGGCGAGGGGCGTCGAGGCGTCCTCGCCGGGACCGGCGATGACGCGCACGATGGGCAGGCCGAACGCCGTGGCGAAATCGAAGTCCCGCTGGTCGTGGCCCGGCACGGCCATGATCGCGCCCGAGCCGTAGCCCATGAGGACGTAGTCCGCGATCCAGACCGGAATCTCACGGCCGTTGGTCGGGTTCACGGCATGGCTTCCCGTGAACACCCCGGTCTTTTCCTTGCGTTCCTTCTGCCGCTCGACGAGATCGCGGGTCGCCACCTCCGCGCGGTAGGCGTCGACCGCCTCCCGCTGCCCCGGCGTCGTGAGCCGGTCCACGTCCGGATGCTCGGGGGCGAGGACCATGTACGTCGCTCCGAACAGCGTGTCCGGCCGGGTCGTGAACACCTCGATGGCCGCGTCCCCGGCCTGGAAGGTGACGTCCGCGCCTTCGCTGCGACCGATCCAGTTCGCCTGTGCCTTCTTGGTGATCTCGGACCAGTCGATCGTGTCGAGATTGCCGAGGAGCCGTTCCGCGAACCGGGTGATCTTGAAGAACCACTGCGGCAGGCGCCGCTGCTCGACGGTCGTCTCGCAGCGTTCGCAGAGGCCGGCGATCACCTGCTCGTTGGCGAGTACGGTCAAGCACGAGGGACACCAGTTGACGGGCGCCTCCCGACGCTCGACCAGGCCGCCCTCGAAGAGCTTGAGGAACACCCACTGCGTCCAGCGGTAGTACGACGGGTCGGTGGTGTCCACCGTATGGTTCCAGTCGTACATGCCGCCGAAGCGCTTCAACTGGCGCGTGAAGTTCGCGATGTTCCGCGGGATGAGGTCGTTCGGGTTGGTACCGACCTTCAGCGCGTAGTTTTCCGCGTGGATCCCGAACGCGTCGAAACCCATGGGCTCGAACACGTCCTTGCCCCGCAGCCGCCAGTAGCGGCCGTTCGCGTCCGCGCCGACGTACGCGTACACGTTCCCGATGTGCAGCCCTTCCGCGGAGGGGTAGGGGAACATCATCAGGTTGTAGTAGGG
>JAPPHP010000021.1:0-6656 GCA_028821035.1 Gammaproteobacteria bacterium
ATGGCGCTCTATCGGATCATCTCCGAGTTCGGGGCGCCCCTGGACGCGATGCTGGGGAAGGGCTCGTCCGGCAGGATGGTCGTCTCCGGCATCTCCCTCGAGAGTCATCGGCCGGTCCTCCAGGGGAGCACGTACACGAACACGGGAACGATCGGCGCCAAGGGACGGGGGCGGCGCTTCCCGTATTTCATGTTCCAGGTCGCCGTCGACGATCCGACAGGCGGACCCTGCCTCGAGGTGGGAATGCGCGTGACATACCTCCTGCCGGACAGCCGAGTGAACGCCAAATAAACAATCTGTTGCAACGGTAAGTTCAAGCCAGATAGAGGTTTTGAGATGGAATCAGCGCTCAGCGGCATCAAGGTGGTGGAACTGGGGATCGCGATCCAGGGACCGGCCGCGGGCATGTACCTCGCCGAGCACGGCGCCGAGGTGATCAAGATCGAGACCCCGGTCGGAGAGGAGAACCGACATCACTTCGGCTACGGAAAGTCCCTGCCCAAGGCCGTTCCGGCTCCGCAATTCGTCGCGAACAATCGCGGCAAGCGGTTGATGACCCTCGACGCCAAGGGCGAACGCGGCCGCGAGGTCCTGCGCCGGCTGATCGCGAAGGCCGACGTGTTCCTGACGAACTACCGCGAGAACGCGCTGAACCGGCTCGGGCTCGGCTACGAGGACCTGCACCGCCTGAATCCGCAACTGATCTACGCCATCGCCAGCGGCTTCGGTTCCGAGGGCCCCGTCGCCGATCGCGCGATGCTCGATCCCATGGCGCAGGCCCGCGGCGGACTGGCGAGCGTGACGGGAAGCCCGGACCGGCCGCAGGCACTCGCAGGAGCCGCGCTCGCCGATACCACGGGCGCCGCACAACTCATCGTCGGGATCCTGACCGCACTCGTGGCCCGTGAACGCCAAGGCGTCGGCCAGCGCGTGGGCACGTCGAGCTACGGCGCCCTGCTCTGGCACCAGGCGTTCGAACTGACGTATACGAGCATGACCGAGTACGTTCCCCGGAGTTCCGAGGGGATCCACCCGCTGGCGCCGGGCGGCAGTTCGGGCGTGTTCCGCACTGCGGATGGGAGAGCAGTGGCCTTCCTCGATACCCTCTCCCCGGAACTCTGGACCGAGTTCTGCGAGGTCGCCGGGAAGCCCGAACTCGCACGGGAGTCGCGCTGGGACAGCGCATACAAACGACTTGCGGAGGAGGACCCGGACGAGTTGCGCGCGCAGGTGGCCGAGATCTTCGCAAGCCGGACCGCTGCGCAATGGGAAGCATTCTTTTCCGATCCGTACCTGATGTTCCAGCGTGTCTTCGACTACGCGGACGTCCTGAACGATCCACAGGCGCTCGAGAACGGGTACGTCAGCGAGATCGAGCTGCCCGAGATGGGAACGACCAGGGTCATCGGAAACACGATCGAACTCAGCGAGACTCCCGCCGAAGTCAAGCCGCTCGCCTGCGAATTGGGCGAGCACACGGAAGCGATCCTGATCGAGTACGGCTACAGCCCCGCCGAGGTGAGCGACATCCTCAAGGAGACCGAGGACGCCAAGAGCCGCGAATTCCAGTCCGGCGGGCTCCAGTTCGGATCAGACGACTAGCCCTGAGCCGCGCCGGCGCCCGGAATGAACGCGCCCGCTACGAAGGACCTCCCGCAACCGCCCGTCGGGCGCGGCGCCTTCTACGGCTGGTGGATCGTGGCCGCCACGTTCGTGGTCGGTTTCCTCGTCGCGGGAGGCACGGTCAACGCCCTCGGCGTCCTGGTCAAGCCGATCGCGGAGAGCCTGAACGTGGGCCGGGCGGAACTCGGCGCCGTGATCACGGTGAAGCTCATCGTCAACGCGCTGCTGAGTCCGTGGGTCGGCTCAATGCTCGCGACGCGGTCCATTCGAGGGATCATGCTCGTCGGCGCGGCGGCCATGGGGCTCGGCCTAGCGATGGCGGCCTTCGCGCAGTCGCTCTGGCCGATCTACCTGGGCCTCGGAGTCCTGGCCGGCGTGGCCAGTACCGCAGCCCTGTTTCTGCCGTGCATCGCCCTGGTCTCCAACTGGTTCGACCGGCTGCGCGGGCGGGCACTCGGACTCGTCACGCTCGGGCCGACCCTCTCGGGCGCCGTGGTCCCCGTGCTGCTTTCCCTGCTCGTCGACGAGGTCGGCTGGCGCACGAGCCTGCTCCTCGCGGCGGCGGTAGCCACGGTCATCCTGCTCCCCGTGATCTGGTTCTTCGTGCTGGACCGTCCGGAGGACTGCGGCCAGTTTCCCGACGGCGATCCGGACGGCCCGCGCACCCCGGAGGCAGAGGCGGACGATACCTGGACGATCCGGCGGGCGGTGCGCTCGCGTGACGTCTGGCTGGTGGTCGGCACGATCGGGACGGCCAACTTCGCGGTGGTCGCGATGCTGGTGCACCTGATCCCGTACGCGACCGACACCGGACTCAGCGGCGAGCGGGCCGCGCTGGTGTTCTCGGTGATGACGCTGTTGGGAGCGCTCGGCGGGCCCCTGTTCGGAACGCTCGCCGATTACCTTTCCATCAAGCGCCTGCTGATCGCCTCCATGCTTTGCCAGTTCGCGGCCGTGCTGCTGTTCGCCGAACTCGAGGGCCAGTTCGGGCTCTCGCTCGCCGCCGGCACACTGGGCCTGGGCTTTGGCGGACTGATGCCGCTCGTGACCCTGGCGGTCGGCCGGATGTTCGGAGTGGCGTCCCTGACCCGCATCATGGGCCTCGCCACCCCGCTCTCCCTCCTCTTCTACGCCCCGGCCGCTCCCCTGACGGGCTACCTGTACGACACCCGGGGAGACTATGAGCTGGCGTTGCAGGTGCTGCTGGTCGCTCCCCTGCTTGCGATCGCGTTCCTCTGCTTCCTGAAGGTCCCCCGAGCGCGCGATTGACACGCCACCGTCGCGCGTGCAGCCTACATTCAACGTAGGTTCTCTGGAGAGGACATGCCCCGTCTTATCCGTAAGCAGCGCAGCCTGGTCGCTTCCCTCGCGGTTTCCGCCGCCTTCGCAACCGCCGTCTGTGCACCGGCCAGCGCCGAAGAGACCGGCGCCGAAGAGCGAGGCGTCATCGAAGAGATCATCGTCACCGCGACCTATCGCGAAACGGAGCTGATGAAGACGCCCCAGGCGATCAGCGCCGTCTCCGACGCGCTCGTGGAAGACCTCGGCGCCCAGAGCATGGAAGACCTCTACACGATGATCCCGGGGCTCAGCATGCAGGGCGCCCTGAACGGAGAGGCGCGCTACACCATCCGGGGCATCTCGTCACAGAGCGGCCAGATCGGTTACGCGCCCACCGGAGCGACGATCGGCGTGTACCTGGACGGGACGCCCGTGACGGCGGCACTGGGTCCGGACAACCAGGTCAGCGGCACGCTGTTCGACATCGAACGGGTCGAAGTGCTGAAAGGGCCGCAAGGCACCCTGTTCGGGGAGGGTTCGCAGGGCGGCACCATCCGCTATCTGTACAAGAAGCCCGACGCGACCGCGTTCGACGCCGCGGTCAACGTCGGTCTGTCCAACATGGAAGAGTCGGACGACACGTCCAACCGGATAGACGGCATGATCAACGTCCCGCTGTCGGACAACGCCGCGTTCCGGTTGACCGCATGGCGCTCGCAGACGGCGGGCTTCATCGAGAACCTGGAGCCGTTCGAGGAGGACTACAACGAGGCCGAATCCACCGGCGTCCGCGCGGCCGTGCGGTTCACGGGCGACACGTTCACGGTGACGGGCACCGTGCACAGCAGCGCGCAGGAAACAAAGGGTGGCCTGGGCACGTTTCGGGCTTACGAGTCACTCCACGGTCGGATTCCCGGACTCGAGCCGAGGTCGGAAGACTCGGTCGACATCTATAGCCTGGACATCGAATGGGACTTGAGCTGGGCAACGCTCTACTCGCTGACGTCCTTTACCGACCGGCAGATTCCCTCGGTCTCCGAGTCCTCCGAGACGGGCGCGCGAACCCTGGACTACTTCTACGGCGGCGCCACCCTGGCCGATCCGAACGATCCGGCCTGTCTTGCCCTGGTAGCCTTCGGCATTCCCTGTCCCGGATGGCCGGGCGTGTTCAACCTCGGCGGCCCCGTCTTCACGGCCGACGGTATGAACCTCCGGGCCATCAGCAACGAGGCCAAGTTCTACAGCGAGCGCTGGGTGCAGGAGTTTCGCCTCGTGTCGCCCGGCGACAGGGCCCTGCGCTGGACAGCGGGGTTCTTCTGGAAGGACAGCGAAGATCACACCCAGAACCAGCAGGTAGGCGGCTACTTCCCCGGTCGCGAGGCCTTCGCCCTCGCGTTCGATCCCCTGCTGATGGTGCCGGCCAACACCCACACGGACTTCCTCGAGGAGTACGCGGTGTTCGGCGAGCTCAGTTACGACCTCACCGATACGCTGGAGGTCACGGTGGGCGTGCGGGTCTCCGATCTCGAGCAGGACTTCACGAATACCGGAACCGGCACCAGCGACACCCCCGTGTCGCCGAAGTTCGTGCTCTCCTGGCTACCCCAGGACGACCTCCTGCTGTATTTCAACTACACGACCGGCTTCCGGCCCGGCAACGTCAACAACAACCTCGACTTCTATGTCGGCCAGTTCGAGGTGCAGATCGAGAACGCAAGGACCAACCCCTTCCTGGACGACGCCAGTCGGGCGGCGGTCATCGCGGGGCTCGAGCAGAACATCGTCGACTCCCTGTCCCGGCTGTTCTTCGACGGCGACAAGCTGGACAACTACGAGCTGGGGTTGAAGGCGACGCTCTGGGGCGGCCGCGCCACGGTCCTGGCTTCGGCCTACTACCTCGACTGGAAGGACATGCTCGTCTACGTCAACGACCCCGCCATCGCGCCGGGGGGCGACAGTCACAACGTCAACAGCGGCGGCGCCGAGATCACCGGGTTCGAGCTGGAGGTGAACGCTTTCGTCACCGACCGGTTCAGCGTACGGCTTGCGGCCGACGTCAACGCTAGCGAGGTCACCGAGGTCGGGGTGCCTTACCAGAACGCCGAGGACGGCAACGAGCTGCGGTACGCCCCCAACAACAGCGCATCCATCGCGCTCGACTATTCGGTGCCCGTCGCCGACAACTGGTCGCTGGACCTGCACTTGGATCATGCCTGGGTAGCCGAGCAGTTCGCCGACTCGCAGAACATGGTCGTGATCCCCAGCTACAAGAAGACGAACGCCCGCGCCACGTTGCGCCGCGCCGATCAGAAGTGGCGGATCGCGCTCTTCGGCACGAACCTCGCGAACGACGAGCTTCTGCGCGGCCGCGACCTCCTGGGGACGATGTATTGGTTCAACCCCCGCCAGATCGGGCTGGAGGTCGGCTACCAGCTATAGGCCTCTTCGCGCTGTGGGCCATGAACATCGATCGGCTATTCGAAAAACTGCTTGCCGAGCGCGTACTGTTCATCGACCCAAGTCCCGAGCTCATGGCCGCCAGCGCAGCCCTCGAGCAGTCGCCAATGGGCGCCGCTCCCCGTTTCGACCAGCTCCGCACGCCTGAAGCCTGGGCCGAGTTTCGCGGCGCGGTGATGCCCTTTTCCCCGTACATCCAGGAGTGGAACGCCAAAGGGGCCGCGCTGGCCAGGGAAGTCCAGATCGATGGCCCCGGCGGCAAGCTCGCCGTGCGCATCGTTGCACCGCAAACCGGGCAAGTGCGCGGTGGCCTGTTCCACACCCTCGGCGGGGGCTGGATCGCGAACACGCCGGCATCTTTCGACTACAAGCATGCCCAGGCGGCTGAGCTATGTGGCCTGGTCGTGGCCTGCGTGGACTGGCGCAAGGCGCCGGAGCATCCCTATCCCGCACAACTCGACGACATGGAGGCAGCCTGTCTCTGGTTCATCGACTTCCTGCGCGCAGAGTACGGTCAGGACAGGATGTTCCTGCGGGGCGAGTCTTCCGGAGGCAACACCGGCGCCGCCACCATGCTCCGGATGAAGCGCAAGCATGGCTTCGTGTTCGATGGAGCCGTGTTGGACATCGGCTGCTTCGACCTGTCGGGCTCGCTGCCCAGTCACAGGGAAAACGACCATCGCAACCAGGGAATGGACTCCGTGAGCGTCGACCAGTTGGCGGATTTGTATCTGCAGGGTGGAGAAGACCGCAGGGATCCGGACGTCTCGCCGATGTATGGCGATCTTGCCGGGCTCTGTCCGGCGCTGTTTACCTGCGGCGACCTTGATGTCCTGCGCGACGGCGCCTTCCTGATGCACATGCGCTGGCTGGCAGCGGGCAACGAGTCCTATCTCGTGGACTTTCGGGGGATCGGGCACGTCATGGCGCTGATGGACTGCCCGGAAGTGGAGATGGAAGCGCTGTTCGCGACGCGGTTTCTCGATCGACTGATTGCGGGGTAAGCGTCCGATTGCCGGCGGACCAGGAGCGGCCCCCTCGCCATCGGGTCAGCCGGGGTGCGTCTGCAACCCTCCGTCCACGCGGATGAGCTGACCGGTGATGTAGCGGGACGCCGGCGTGCACAGGAAGCCGACGACCTCCGCCAGTTCCTGCGGCTGCCCGTACCGTTCCAGCGTGCCGTCCTCGACCAGCCACGACTCCTGCAGGGAGTCCGCGGCGATGCGGAGGAACCGCTCGGTGGTGAAGCCGCCCGGCACGGCGCAGTTGACGTTGATGTTGTACGGGCGGAGCTG
>JAPPHP010000021.1:6756-8827 GCA_028821035.1 Gammaproteobacteria bacterium
CGAATCTCACCGGCGACGCGGCGGACCTCGGCTTCCTCGGTGATGTCTCCCCAGGTCGCCATGGACTCACCCTCGCCCGCCGCGGCAACGTCGTCGGCGACCTGCTGCATGGAGTCGCCTTCGCCAAACGTCTTCGGGCTGTCGGGACGCGTGCCGTGCACGGCGACATTCGCGCCGAGCCGGCACAGTTCCTGCGCCATCACACGCCCCAGCCCCCGTGACGAGCCGGTAACCCAGGCGACCTGCCCTGCCAGCGGTCGTTCCTGTTCCATGTCGATGTCCTCCATCGGTCGGTCTGCGGAGTCGGCCGGAAGGGTGGCCGAAGGGGCCGATGCTATGCTGAGAGCACAGCGTGTCCCCACGCTGGTGCCAGGGAGGCATCCCATCGCCCGCCAGTCGGAGTTCAGCAGCCGGTACCTGTGGTACGCCCTGAGTCTGCTGTTTGCCGCGAATCTGTTCAACTACATGGACCGGATGGTCATCTCGGTCGTGCTGCCGCTGATCAAGGCCGACCTGGACCTGTCCGACACCCAGCTCGGGGTCCTGACCGGCATCGCCTTCGCGGTGTTCTACGCCACCTTCGGCATTCCGATCGCCCGCTGGGCGGACCGGGGAACGCGACGGACCATCGTGTCCCTGGCCATAGCTGTCTGGTCCGCCATGACGGTGCTCTGCGGCATGGCGCAGAACTTCGTGCACATGATGCTGGCGCGGTTCGGCGTCGGCATCGGCGAGGCCGGCTGCGTACCGCCCTCCCACTCCATGATCTCGGACTTTTTCCCGACCGAGCGGCGCGCGACGGCCCTCGGCATTCACACCTCGGGCGCCACGCTCGGCATTGTGGGCGGGCTCGTGCTGGGCGGCTACATCGCCGAGACCTGGGGCTGGCGCTGGGCGTTCTTCATGCTCGGCGCACCCGGTCTGCTGCTCGCGATCGTGACGCAGCTCACCTTGCGCGAACCGACCCGGGGGGCGTACGAGGAGGCCGCGGTGGACGTGCCGCAGCCGCCGCTCCGCGAGGTGCTGCGCTACTTCGCCAGGCGCCGGTCCTATGTGCACCTGGTGATCGTGTTCGCCATGGGCTCGTTCGCCGCCTTCGGCATCCAGATGTGGCTGCCGAGCTTCTACGTCCGGAGCTTCGGGATGTCGACCGCGGAAGTGGGCTTCTACTTCGGCATCGCCTTCGGCCTCGGCTCCGCCATGGGCACGCTCGGCGGAGGCTATGTCGCCGACTGGATAGGCAAGGGCGACATGCGCAAGCCCCTGCTGATACTCGGCGTGGGCGCCTCGGCCATGACGCTGCCGCTCAGCCTCGGCGTGCTGCTCTCGCCGTGGGCGGCGCTGGCGCTGTCGCTGAACCTGGTCTCGAGCACGATCGGCGGCCTCGCCAACGGGCCGCTGTTCGCGGCGATCCAGACGGTGGTCGACAACCGCATGCGGGCCATCGCGGTGGCGATCCTGATGTTCTCGTCGAGCATGATCGGCGTCGGACTCGGGCCGCTGTTCGCCGGCATGCTGAGCGACATGCTGGCGCCGCGCTTCGGGGACGATTCGCTGCGCTACTCGCTGGTCATCCTCAGCATGCTCGGGGTGTACCCGATCGTGCACCTCTGGCTGGCCGTCCGCGCGCTGCCGCGCGACGCCGAGATGACGGCCAGGGAGGCGGTCGCCGCGGGTTAGGGGTCCGGCTCGACGATGATGCGCGCCCCGCACACCGTGACGGATTGCCGCTCGTTGCCGCGGAGCACCAGCCCGTAGAGGCCGTCGCGGTCCTCGAGGAAGGTCGCCACCTCACGCGCAAACGGGCGATCGGCGCCGCTTGGGCTCACCAACTCGATAACGCCGCCCGAGAGTGGCCGGCAGACGAATTGGCGTCCCTTCCCCCGCGAGTCGTAGTCGCGTGGGGCTCAGGGCAGCCCCGACGCCATCACGGGTCGTCCAACAGAACCACCACCGAGTGCTCCGTACTCACTCGAAGATCGATCTGGCCAGCCCCGATTGTCGGATGATCGACCTTAGCCCGGATCCGTCACCGATTTACTGCTTCGCAGCACATTGTTGACGTTCAGGA